>JADGPM010000228.1 GCA_017882425.1 Solirubrobacteraceae bacterium | reverse complement strand
GCCCAGTGGCCGCGGAAGGAGTAGCGGCGCATGTCGCGCCCGCGCCGGACCCCGCCCGCGAGCGGCCCGCCCGGCCAGCGCTCCACGCGGGCCGTGCGGCAGACGCGGCGGACCGTCCCGTGCGTGCCGTGCTGACGGCGCTGCGGCGCGGCGAGCGCGGGTGCGGCGAGCAGCGCGACGAGCGCGAGGGCGAGGGCGAGGGCGACCGGCATCGTGAGCGGTGAGCGCATCCGCTGCTGGAACGGCGTCGGCGACCGAAGGTTCCGCAACGTCGCGTCAGCCGGCCGCGAAGCCGGCCGGGGGCGCTCCGTCGAGCCGGACCGGGACCTGTGCCAGGTCCCCCGCGGCCCACTCGTCGCGCAGGATCCCGAACACGTTCACGTCGACCCACGCCGAGCCGTGACGATGCCAGTGGCGCAGCACGCCCTCGTGGCTGAACCCGAGGCCGAGCAGCGCCCGCGTCGAACGCTCGTTGGCGGGGTTCGAGTAGGAGCCCAGGCGGTGCATGCCGAGCAGCTCGAACGCGAGGTGGGCGATCAGCGCCTTGGACTCGCGGTTGGCGCCGGTGCCCCAGAACGCGCGCCCGAACCAGGTGCCGACCATGCAGCGCGCGTCGCGCAGCGAGAGCTCGTTGAGCCCGGTGATGCCCGCCGGGCCGAGCTCGCGGTGCACGATCAGCAGGTCGAGGTGCTCGCCGCGCTCGCGCTGGCCGGCGCAGTGCTCGATGTACGCCCGGGGCTGCTCGATCGATGTGTACGGCCCCCACGAGAACCAGCGCGTCACCTCGGGCTCGGACGCGAGATCCAGCAGCGCCCGCGCGTCGGAGGGCTCCGGCGGGCGCAACGTCAACGTGGGACCGTGGAGGGCGAAGCGCACGAACGGTAGATTCGCACGCGCCCATGCTGGCCCTGCTCTACGACATCCACGGCAACCTCCCGGCGCTCCGGGCCGTGCTGTCCGACGCGGCCGACCGCGGCGCGGACTCCTACCTGCTCGGCGGCGACTACACGCTGTTCGGCGGCTGGCCGAGCGAGACCCTGGCGCTGCTCGAGGCGCTCGAGGGCGCTACGTGGATCCGCGGCAACGGCGAGCGCTGGACCGCGCAGCCCGCGAGCGCTCCGGACGACCCGGTCGTCCAGGGCGCGATCGCCTCCTGTGCCGAGACGCTCGGCCCCGGCGTCGCCGCCCGTCTGGCCGAGCTGCCCGCGAGCGTCGCGCTCGACGCCGGGGCGGTCGGCGGGCGCGCCTGGCACGGGTCGCCCGTCTCCGACGAGCAGTCGTTCCTGCCCGAGCCCCAGCCGGAGGACGATGCGATGCTCGAGGGCGTGCAGGAGGCGCGGCTCTACGTCGGCCACACGCACCTGCCGTTCCAGCGCGTCAGCAGCGCGGGCATCGAGATCGTCAACCCGGGCAGCGTCGGAATGCCGTTCGACGGCAACCCGCGCGCCGCGTACGCGCTGCTGCACGATGACGGCACCGTCCAGCAGCGCCGCGTGCACTACGACCACGCATCGGCGGCCCGCCGCGTGCGCGAGCAGGCGCGCGGCGCGGCATGGGGCGAGACGGTCGGCAAGCGGATCGAGCGCGCGCAGTTCCTCGTGCGCTGACTACGCCAGCGCGACGAGCAGGCCCGTGAGCTCCGAGGAGGGCTGCGGACGGGCGAAGTAGTGACCCTGCGCACCGTCGCACCCGAGCGCCCGCAGGCGGTCGACCTGCGAGAGCTGCTCGACGCCCTCGGCGACGGCCGTCAGGCCGAAGGCGTGCGCCAGCCCGATGACCGCGGCGACGATCGCCGCCTCCTCGTTGCTGTCACCCATGCCGGTGGTGAACGAGCGATCGATCTTGATCGAGTCGACGGGGAGCTGCTCGAGCAGGCGCAGCGACGAGTGGCCGGTGCCGAAGTCGTCGATCGCGAGCTTCACGCCCAGGCTCTTGAGCCCGGCCAGGACGCGCCCGGCGCGGTCCAGGTCGGCCATCGCCGCCGCCTCGGTGAACTCGAGGCACAGCGCGCCGGCGGGAACGCCGGACTGCTCGATCGCGGCGGCGACCACCGAGACCGTCTCGGGATGCAGGAGCTGGCGCGGGCCGAGGTTGATGCAGACGGTCACCGGTCCGGCATCGCGGCGGTCGATCCCCCACAGCGACGCCTGGCGCGCCGCGGAGGAGATCGCCCAGGCGCCGAGCGGCAGCGTGAGACCGCACTCCTCGGCGACCTCGAGGAACTCCGACGGGGTGACGAGGCCGCGCGTCGGGTGCCGCCAGCGCAACAGCGACTCGCACGCGGTGATCGAGCCGGAGGTCAGCTGGAAGATCGGCTGGTAGTGGAGCGTGAACTCGCCCTCGTCCAGCGCGCGGCGCAGGTCGGACTCGAGCCCGATCCGGTGGCTCGCGCGGCGGCGCATGTCGTCGTCGAAGACCTCGTAGGCGACGCCGCGCTGCTTGCTGCGGTACATCGCGGAGTCCGCGTCGTGCAGCAGCGTCTCGGGCCGCACGCCGGCGCCGCGGGCGAGCGCGATGCCGATGCTCGCGCGGATCTCGACGTCCTCGCCACCGCCGACGTCGGTGAACGGCTCGCTCAGGGCGGCCGCGATCCGCTCGGCGACGTTGACGGCCTCGTGCTCGCCGCCGACGTCCTCGCAGAGGACGACGAACTCGTCGCCGCCGAAGCGGGCGGCGGTGTCGCCGCTGCGCAGCACGCCGGTGATGCGGCGGGCGACGTCGACCAGGAGGCGGTCGCCTGCGGCGTGTCCGAGGCTGTCGTTGACCGCCTTGAAGCCGTCGAGGTCGAGGACGAGCAGCGCGATCGCGCCGTCGTGGCGCCCGAGGCGTCCGAGACCCTGCGCGAGGCGGTCGCGCAGCAGGACGCGGTTCGGCAGGCTGGTGAGCGCGTCATGCAGCGCCTGGCGCGTGAGCTCGGTGTCGACGCGCTCGCGCTCGACGGCGAACGCCAGCGCGCGCACGAGCCGGTCGCCGCTGAGCTCGCTGCGGAAGAGGACGTCCTGCGCGCCGCGGCGGATCGCGCGCAGCGCGGCATCCTGATCGTCGTCGGCGCTGAGCAGGACGATCGGCACGTCGAGCGCCACGGCGTGCAGCTGCCCGAGTGCGTCGAGGACGTCGGAGCCGTCCTCCGGCGCGGCGAGCAGCACCGCGTCGATCGGCGCGTCGAGCAACTCGTCGAGCGCGTCGCTGAGGCGCCCTGCTGCCAGCACGTCGAGGTCCAGGCGGGACTCCTCGAGCATCGCGGCGACGCTGAGCGCATCGCCGGCGCGCCCTTCGACGACGAGCAGCTGGGTCGTCGGCGTGAGGCCGGCGGACGGGACGGTGGGCTGTGTGTCGGTGTCGTGCATGGGTGCCGGGCGCCGGGGACCGGGGCTCCTGCGGGTATCGCGCCGCCGCGCCCGACCCTTGAGCGCGTCCAGGGTGCCGTGGACGCCTGAGGGCGTTCGTGCGCCAGATTCGGCGTGTTTCTCGCTTTTCTGCCTTTTGGTGTATCGGGTGGTGCGGCCGGATGTACTACCGTCGCGACCATGACCGAGGAGCCCTCCGGAGAGGCCGCCGACATCGTCGCCTCGGTGGGCGCGCTCGACGAGACCGTGGCGCTCCTGCGGGACTTCCTGCACCGCTCCGGCGCGCTGCGCACGGTCGCCGTCGTCGAGCGCGATCCGGGTGAGGGGCCGGCGGTCGTCGACTGCGAGCGCTTCGCGCCCGTGGAGGTCGACCTCGGTGACCGGATCGTGCAGCTGCCGCACGGGTTGGAGCTCGGCGTCGAGGCGCCCGCGCTGCCCGACGTCCGTCAGCTCCCGCCGTTCGAGGTCGACGCCGCCACCGGCGAGGTCGCCGGCACGATCGGCGGCCTCGAGCATCTCGTCGAGTCGGTCGGCGCGCTCGCCGACCTGCTCGGCGGCCAGAACGTCGCGATGGCCGTCTTCGAGACCACCGACCCGCAGACGCCGCTGGCGATCACCGCGCGCGCCGGCGGCACCGAGCCCGCCGTGCTGGCGCTCGGCGAGGAGGAGTTCGAGCTGGGCTAGACCGTTGCGAGGAACTCGACGAGGATCCGCGCGGCCTCCTCGGGCTCGTCGTCGAAGACGAAATGGCCGGTGCCCTCGACGACCTCCAGGCGCGAGCCCGGGATCTCCTCCAGGAGGCGGTGCGCGCCGGCGACCGGCGCGAAGGGGTCGTCCCCGCCCCAGAGCAGCAGCGTCGGCACGCCGAGCGCGCCGAGACGGCCCGTGTAGGGCTCGAGCTTCTCGAAGTCGCCGGAGCGGTAGAGCTCGAGCTGCGCGCGGCGCCGCTCCTCGTCGCCGAATGCCTTCCAGTAGTCGGCGATCGCCTCGGGGGTCATCTTCGAGATCGCGCCGAGCATCCCGGCGAAGCCCTCCTCGGTCATGGCGCCGATGACCTCCTCGCCCTGGCCCGGAGTCCGCAGCACCTCGCCCAGTCCGCTCCACCTGCCGTCGAAGAAGAAGCCGGTGTCGCTGATGCTGAGCGCGCGGATCGCCGCGGGCTCGTCGCAGGCCCAGCGCAGGCCGATCAGGCCGCCCCAGTCGTGCACGGCCAGCGCCACCGCGCCGAGTTCCAGCTCGGCGTGGAAGGCGCCGAGCGCGGCGACGTGGCGCTCCCACGACCCGTCGCCGTCGCCGAGCGGCGAGTCCCCGAACCCCGGAAGATCGGGTGCCAGCGCGCGCCACCCCGCGGCGGCCGCCGCGGGGAGCACGGCGCGCCACATGTACGAGGACTCGGGGTAGCCGTGCAGGCACAGCAGCGTGCCCCGCGCGTCGCCCGCGGGCGACGCCTCGCGGTAGGCCAGGCCGGCGGCGGTCTTCATCTCGGTCGCGCTCATGGATCAACGCTATCCGCGATGACGCCGTAGGGTGCGCTGGACATGCGACTGATCCGCGTCCTCTGCGGCCCGTTCTTCATCCTCGCCGGCGTCATGCACTTCGTCTCGCCGGGCTTCTACCTGCGGATCATGCCCTCGTGGCTGCCGCGGCACGAGGAGCTCGTCGCCGCCAGCGGCGGCGCCGAGATCGCCGGCGGGCTGGCGCTCATGTGCCCCGACCCGAGCGTGCGGCGCGCGGGCGGGTGGTTCACGATCGCGACCCTCCTCGCCGTCTTCCCCGCGAACGTCAACATGGCCGTCAACGCCGAGGACTTCGCCGCGGTGCCCGGGGCGCCGGTCTCGCTCTACGCACGGCTGCCGTTCCAGCTCGTGTTCATCGCCTGGGTGCGCGCTGCGATGCGGGCGCCCGCCGCGTAGCGCCGGCGTCCAGCTCGAGCGCTTCGCCGGGGCGCAGGATGCGCACGTCGACGCCGGGTGCGAGCTGCGCCGCCCGCGCGGCGAACACCCGCGGCGGGCCCGCCAGCGCCTTGGGACGCACGCGGTGCACACCGATCGGGTAGAGCGTCCCCCAGTGGATCGGCACGGCGACGCGGGGCTGCAGGAGCGCCGTGGCCTGCGCCGCGCGCGCGGGATCCATGTGGCCCGGCCCGAGCGTCGGGCCCCAGCCCCACACCGGCAGCAGGGCCACGTCGACGCCCGCCGCGCCGATGTCGCGCATGCCGTCGAAGACGTCGGTGTCGCCGGCGAAGTAGGCGCGTCGCCCGGCTCCGGCGACGAAGCCCAGCGGCGTGGCGGTCGGGCCGAACCGCGGCCAGCGACGCTCGTCGTGGTCGGCCGGCACGGCGCGGACGGGCACGCCGGCGAGCTCGACCACCTGCCCCGCGTCGACCTCGTGCACCGTCACGAAGCCGAGCGCGCGCGTGGTCGCCCCCGCGCCGCGCGGCACGACGACGGGCGTCGCCCGGTCGAGCAGCCGCAGCGACGGCGGGTCGAAGTGGTCGCCGTGCAGGTGGGAGATCAGCACGCCGTCGAGGTCGGCCAGCGCCGCGGGCGCCGGTGCGGGGCCGTGGCGGCGCAGGTGCAGCACGCGTGGGCGCAGCACCGGGTCGGTCAGCAGCCGCGCGCCACCGATCTCGAGCAGGACCGTCGAATGGCCCAGGAAGGTGATCCGGTCGCCCACGTCGCCACGGTACCGGCCGCTGTGCGCGGGATGCCCCGCGGCGTGTGGGAAGATCGGTCGCCGATGAGCACGAGCGAGGCCACCGCGGCCGCCGAGGCGCTGGCCGACGCGGAGCTCACCGCGCCGGTCGACACCGACCACGCGGTGACGGCGCTGGAGCTGTTCTTCGACCTCGTGTTCGTGCTGGCGATCACGCAGGTGACCGCGCTGCTGGCCGCCGACCCGACCGGCCACGGCCTGATCCGCGCGGTGCTGCTGCTCGCGCTGCTGTGGTGGGGCTGGACCGGCTACGCGTGGCTGACGAACGCCGTCGACGTCGACGAGGGCCCGGTCAGGATCGCCTATCTCGCCGCGATGGCGGCGATGCTCGTCGCCGCGCTCGCCGTCCCGACCGCGTTCACGACGAACGAGTTCGCGTTCGCGGCGGCCTACTTCGTCTTTCGCCTGCTGCACCTCGTGGTCTACGAGCGCGCCACCCGCGAGATGCCCGACGTCAACCGCGTCGTTCGCCGCCTGGGGCCGACGCTGATGATCAGCGCGACCCTGATCGTCGTCGCCTCGCTCTTCGACGGTCCCGCGCAGCTCGCGATCTGGGCGGTGGCGATCGCGATCGACTACGGCGGGCCGCTGATCGTCGGCAGCGACGGCTGGCAGGTCTCCCCCGGCCACTTCGTCGAGCGCCACGGCCTCATCGTCATCATCGCGCTCGGCGAGTCGATCGTCGCGATCGGCTCGGGCGCCCCGCACGGCACGATCAGCGTGCGCGTCATCCTCGCCGCGGTGCTCGGGATCGCAGCAGTCGGCGCGCTCTGGTGGCTGTACTTCGACGTGGTCGCCGTGGTCGCGGGGCGCAGGATGCGCGAGGCCACCGGCGCGGCGCGCAACGCGATGGCGCGCGACTCCTACAGCTACCTGCACCTGCCGATGGTGACCGGCATCGTGCTGCTGGCGCTCGGGCTCAAGAAGGCGCTGCTCCATCCCGAGCTCACGCTGAAGCCGGTGCCCGCGATCGCGCTGTGCGGCGGCGTCGCGCTCTACCTGCTGGCCCACATCGCCTTCCGCCTGCGCAACGTGCACTCGCTGAACCGCCAGCGCGTCGTCGCGACGATCGTCTGTCTCGCGCTGATCCCGCTCGCGCTGCAGGCGAGCGCGCTCGTGAGCCTCGCGAGCGTCAGCGCCGTGCTGGTCGCGCTGATCGCCTACGAGGCGATCCGCTTTCGTGAGGCGCGCGCGCGGGTGCGGGCCGCGACGGCCGGCTGACCGCAGGCCGTACGCGCCAGGTCCCGCCGGTAGACCTGCATGTTCGGCCGCGTCCAGTCCCCGTGGGTCTGGGTCCTCAGCCGTGCGACGCGCTCGCGGTGGTAGGGCGAGCTCAGGCTCTCGGCATGGCCGATGACGTTGCGCACGGCGATGCCGTAGCGGCAGCGCAGCCACGCCGTCAGCCGCAGCGAGGCCTGGAGCTGGCGTGCATCGCCGAGGATCTCGCGCTCGGAGAAGCCGACGTGCTCGATCCCGATCGCCGTGTAGTTCAGGCCGACGGTGTGCCGGCACATCAGCCCGAGCGGGACGAGCTGGAAGACGGTGCCGTTGCGGGCCACCACGAAATGCGCACAGAGGCCCGGCAGCTCGTGCAGCTCGATGTCGGGCACGTCGGGCGCGAACGTGTTGAAGGTCGCCGAGACGCTGTCGTTCTCGGTGTAGTGCTCGACGATCACGCGGGGATGCAGGAGCCGGTAGGTGTTCAGGCCGTAGTGGCGCTGGGCGTAGGCGCGCGTCTCGCGCCTGCGCTGCGCGGTGAACGGGATCGGGCGCCAGGCGATCGGCGGGCGCGGCGGGGCGGCGGCGGGCGCGGCGGGCGCGATCAGGGCGCCGAGCGCGAGGACGGTGGCGAGCACACTGCCGACGATAGGGCCCGGTGCCCTCGCGCCGCCCCGATCCGCTATGAACGTGTGATGCGGTCGATCGATCCGGCGCGATGAGTCGCGCACCACGTTGAGCCGGCGCCGCGAGCGCGCCGCGGCTGCGGGCGCCATCGCCCTGGCGGGCGTCGTCGCCTACGACCTCGTCCAGCGCCGGCACGCGATCCTGCGCAACTTCCCGGTGATCGGGCACTTCCGCTACATCCTGGAGGAGGTCGGCCCGGAGCTGCGTCAGTACATCGTCACGTCGAACAACGAGGAGCGGCCCTTCTCCCGCGACGAGCGCAGCTGGATCTACGCCTCCTCCAAGCACGAGATCAACACGGTGGGCTTCGGCTCGGACAACGAGATGGAGTTCACCCCCGGGTACTTCATCGTCAAGCCCGCACCGCGCCCGTGGCCGCGCGCGACGGGTGCGGCGGTCGGCGCACCGCCGGAGAACCTGCTGCCCTGCGGCAAGGTGCTGGGCGCGAGCCACGGCCGGCGCCACGCCTTCCGCCCGCCCTCGGCGGTGAACATCAGCGGCATGAGCTTCGGGGCGCTCTCGGGCAACGCGGTGCAGGCGCTCAACCGCGGCGCCGCCGCGGCGCCCTGCCTGCAGAACACCGGCGAGGGCGGCCTGGCGCCGCACCACCTGCACGGCGGCGAGCTCGTCTTCCAGATCGGGACCGGCTACTTCGGCTGCCGTGACGCGCAGGGCCGGTTCAGCCTCGAGCGCCTGCAGGAGCGCATCGCCGAGGGGCCCGTGCGTGCCCTGGAGATCAAGCTCTCGCAGGGCGCCAAGCCCGGCGTCGGCGGCCTCGTCCCCGCGGCCAAGATGACGCCGGAGATCGCGCGGATCCGCGGCGTCGAGCCGGGTCGCGACTGCCTGAGCCCGGCGACGCACTCGGCCTTCGGCGGAGTCGACGAGCTCGTCGCGTTCGTCGAGCTGCTCGCTGCGGAGACCGGCCTTCCGGTCGGCATCAAGTCGGCGGTCGGCCAGCAGCGGTTCTGGGACGACCTCGTCCGCGCGATGCAGGCGACCGGCGGCGGCCCGGACTTCATCACGATCGACGGCGGCGAGGGCGGGACGGGCGCCGCGCCGCTGGCGTTCGCCGACCACGTCTCGATGCCGTTCAAGCTCGGCTTCAGCCGCGTGTTCGCGACCTTCGCCCAGGCCGGGATGACCGAGGACGTCGTCTTCATCGGCTCGGCGAAGCTGGGCCTGCCGGCCGCGGGGCTGTTCGCGTTCGGGCTCGGCGCCGACATGGTCAACGTCGGGCGTGAGGCGATGATGTCGATCGGCTGCATCCAGGCGCAGCGCTGCCACACGGGCCGCTGCCCGACCGGCGTCGCGACACAGAACCCGTGGCTCGTCGGCGGGCTGGACCCGGCGTCGAAGTCCGAGCGCTGCGCCACGTACGTGCGCGCGCTGCGCGGCGAGCTGCTCGCACTCGCGAGCACGTGCGGCGTCCCGCACCCCTCGCTCGTCACGCCCGACATGCTCGAGCTCCTGGACGAGGGCTTCACCGCGATGACGGCCGAGGAGCGCTTCGGCTACTTCCCCGCGTGGCGCAGCGTCCCCGACGCGCGCCGCACCGAGATCGAGAGACTGTTCGCATGACCGCCGCATCCGTCCCGCTCCCGCTGGCGCCCGAGGCCGTCCTCGAGCACATTCCCGAGGGCGCGGACCTCATCGTGCCGATCGCCAACGGGGAGCCCGTCCTGCTGATGGACACGCTCGAGGCCAACAACGAGCGGCTCTCCGGCGTGCGGATCCACCAGATGCACCCGCTGCGCGCGCGCGACTACATCCGCGGGAAGTTCGGCGACCGGCTGCGCCACGTCAGCTACTTCCTCGCCGCCGGCGACCGCGAGGCGTTCTGGGCCGGCGAGTGCGACCTCGTGCCCAACCACTTCTCCGAGGTCCCGGCCCTGCTGCAGAAGACGACGAAATGCTCGCTCGTGCTCGCGGCCGCCAGCCCGCCCGACCGCCACGGTTACTTCAGCCTCGGCACCAACGCCGACTACGTCGCCAGCATGGTCGGGCGCGCACCGTTCTTCCTGGAGGCCAATCAGGGCATGCCGCGCACGATCGGAGGCACGCTGATCCACGCCAGCCAGGTGGCCGGATGGTGCGAGAGCGACCATCCGCTGATCGAGGTCCCGCCCGCCGTTCCGGGCCCGAGCGATCACGCGATCGCCGCGCTGATCGCCGAGCGCATCCCGGACGGGGCGACGATCCAGATCGGCGTCGGCGGGATCCCGAGCGCGGTGCTCGCGACCCTGTCCGGCCACAAGAACCTCGGCCTGCACACGGAGCTGCTGTCCGACGGCGTGATCGACCTCGTCGAGAGCGGCGTCCTGACGGGGACACAGAAGCGCCACCGGCGCAACAAGCACGTCGCCACCTTCTGCCTCGGCACGCAGGACCTCTACGACTGGCTCGACGGCAACGAGGGCATCGAGCTGCTCGGCGTCGACTGGGTGAACAACCCGATGATCATCGCCCAGGAGCCGAACTTCGTCTCGATCAACGCGACGACGGAGATCGACCTCATGGGGCAGTGCGCCTCGGAGACGATCGCCGGCCGCTACTGGTCCTCCAGCGGCGGGCAGGCGGACTTCGCGCGCGGGGCGATGTACTCCGACGGCGGGCAGGCGTTCCTCGTCCTGCACTCGCAGACGAGCAAGGGGCGCAGCCGGATCCGCACGCAGCTCACCCCCGGCTCCGTCGTGACGACGCTGAAGAACACCGTCGATCACGTGGTGACCGAGCACGGCATCGCCGAGCTGCGCGGCCGCTCGCTGCGCCAGCGCGCCGTCGCGCTGATCGCCATCGCGCATCCCGATCACCGCGACGAGCTCACGCGCGAGGCTCGCCGGTCCGGGCTGCTGCGCTGAGGACCTCGCCCGGCTTGCGGGCGATCCGGCCTGCGTGACACACTGTCACGGTTCCGGCCCGAGGAGACCCGCATGGCAACGATCCCCGCACAGGACCTGACGCGTGTCGACCTGAGCGACCTGTCGCTCTGGGAGGACGGTCCGCCCCACGAGCTGTTCAGCCGGATGCGCGACGAGCACCCGGTCCACTGGAGTCCGCTCGGCGGCTTCCCGTGGGAGGCCGGGTTCTGGTCGGTCACCCGCTACGAGGACATCGCCTGGGTCGGGCGCGACTGGGAGACGTTCTCCTCCGAGCGCGGCGGCATCCTCGCCGTCAACCAGTTCATGGAGACGCCGCCGCCCGGCGCGCCCGAGGATCCGCTCGCGCTCCAGCGCCTGATGATGATCTCCCAGGACCCGCCGCGTCACGACCGCCTGAAGGCGCTCGTCCAGCGCGCGTTCACGCCCAAGCGCGCGCTCGACCACACCGAGCGCATGCGCGACATCATCAACGGCGCCTACGACCGCGCGCTCGAGCGCAACCCCGACGGGCACTTCGACCTCGTGCAGGACGTCGGTGTCTACGTCCCGGCGATGGTCATCGGCGACATGCTCGGCGTGCCGCGCGAGGACGCCTTCAAGCTCGTCGACTGGACGAACCGCACGACGGCCTTCGAGGACCCGCGCGTCGTCAAGGACATCGAGGACACGTGGGTCGCGCTGCAGGAGGTCTTCGGCTACGTCCACCAGATCGTGGAGGCCCGCAAGGCCCACCCGCAGGACGATCTGACCTCGGCGCTGCTGCAGGCCGAGGTCGACGACGAGCACCTCACCGACGAGCAGGTGATCATGTTCTGGTTCCTGCTGATGGTCGCCGGGAACGACTCGACCCGCGCGACGTTCACCTCCGGCATGCGGAGTCTGCTGGAGGACCCCGAGCAGCTCGCGCTCGTACGCGACGGGGACGTCACGCGCGAGCAGGCGATCGAGGAGTTCGTCCGCTACCACCCCGCGTTCGCCTACATGCGCCGCACCGCGATGAAGGACACGGAGATCGCCGGGCAGCCGATCGCGGAGGGCGACAAGGTCCTGCTCTGGTTCGTCTCGGGCAACCGCGACGCGTCGGTCTTCGAGGATCCCCATCGCTTCGACGTGCGGCGCGACCCCAACGCCCACCAGGGCTTCGGCGGAGGAGGACGGCACTTCTGCCTGGGTGCCGGGCTCGCCAGGTTGGAGATGCAGATCTGGCTCGAGGAGACGCTGCGGCGCTTCCCCGGTCTGCGCCTGGACGGCGCGGGCGACCGGCTCGCATCGACGTTCCTCAACCAGAACCGCTCGATTCCCGTCGCCGTCTGACGAAGCTCGCTCGGTACGCGTCACAGGATCGGGGGGTCGCGGCACATAGGGGGTGAGACCCTGTGCCCGTGGCCCCCGACCCTCAACCGCGCTCGACCACCCTGCCCGCCGACTTCGGCGCGTTCTACGCCGAGCACGCCGAGCGCCTGCTGGTGTTCTTCGCGCGGCGCACGTTCGACGTCGAGGTCGCCCGCGACCTGACGGCCGAGACGTTCGCCGAGGCGCTGCGCACACGCTCGCGCTTCCGCGGCGACAGCGCCGAGGAGGCCGGCGGCTGGCTCTACGGCATCGCGCGTCACAAGCTCAGCCACTTCGTGCGCCGCGGCATCGCCGAGCGGCGCTCGATCGACAAGCTCGGCGTGCGCGTCCCGGAGATCACGCCGGATGAGCACGCGCGCGTCGTCGAGCTGGCCGGCCTGGCCGACCTGCGGTCGGTCGTCGCGCAGGAGTTCCGGCGCCTGTCGACGGAGCAGCAGGCGGCCGTCCAGCTGCGCGTCGTCGACGAGCTCCCCTACGGCGAGGTCGCCGCGCGTCTCCACATCTCCGAGCCCACGGCCCGCGCCCGCGTCTCGCGCGGCCTGCGGCAGCTTGCAGCAGCACTCGACGGCATCACGCCCCAATCAGAGGTGACGGCATGACCACGCCCCCCGACCGCGGTGACCTGCGGTTCCTCGACGACCTCGGCGACGAGCTGACGCGCGCCGAGCGCGACGCGGCAGCCCGCCCCCACGGCGTGCTGTGGCGCCTGCGCGCCCCGCATGCGCTGCGCGGGCCGCTGCTCGCCGCTGTGCTGCTCGTCGTCATGGCCACCGGCGTCGCGGCCGCGACCGGTGTCATCAACACGTCCACGCCGCCCGCCAAGCCGCTGGCACAGGCGATCCACGACGCGACCACCGGGCCGCAGGTCGAGGGCATCAGCGCCCGCATCACGTTCACGAACCGGCTGATCGACAACACGGGCATCGCCCAGGGCAGCGACCCGGTGCTCGCCGGCTCGACCGGGCGCCTGTGGGCGACCCCGAACGGCGACGTGCGTCTCGAGCTGCAGTCCAGCGGCGGCGGCGGCGACGCGCAGATCCTGCTGCGCGGCGACCAGCTCTGGCTCTACCACGCCGCGGCGAACACCGTCTACCGCACGACGCTGCCGGCACAGAAGGCCGACTCCTCGTCGTCCGCGTCCAAGAAGGAGCCCTGGCCGCCGTCGCTCGCCGGGATCCGGCGCGTGCTCGAGCGTCTGAGCAGTCACGCGAACCTCTCCGACGCCACCCCGACGAACATCGCCGGGCGACCCGCCTACAGCCTGCGCCTCTCCCCACAGCAGCACGGTGGCCTGGTCGGCGGCGCGGAGATCGCCTGGGACGCGGTCAACGGCGCACCCCTGCGCGCCGGGATCTACGCCAAGGGCGACAGCAGCCCGGTGCTCCAGCTGGAGGCCACGGCGATCGACTTCGGGTCCGTCCCGGCGTCGACGTTCGACCTGCCGATCCCCGCCGGTGCGAAGGTCGTCGACCTGACGACCCAGCAGACCAGCGACCCGGCCCATCCGTCGAAGCCCGCGGCCCCGGTCACCGGCCTCGCGGATGTCCAGGCCCAGCTGCCCTTCACGGTCAGCGCGCCGGACACGCTCGCGGGCATGCCGCGCAGCGAGGTGCGCCTGATCAAGGGCGACAAGCGCGCCGGGGCGATCGTCACCTATGGCGAGGGCCTCGACGGCATCGCCGTGCTCGAGCTCCCCGAGCCCGCCGGCACAGCCCCCGCGGGTGCCGGCCCGGCCGGCGGCAGGGGCGGCCTGTCGCTCCCGTCGGTCACGATCGGCGCCGTGAAGGGCCAGGAGCTGACGACGGCGCTCGGCACGGTCGTGACGTTCACCCGCGGCGGCGTGAGCTACACCGTCATGGGCTCGGTCATCCCGGCCACGGCGGAGGCGGCGGCGCGCGCGTTGTAGCGCCGCCTCCTACTGTCATCGGCATGACCGATGCGCCGCCCGTCGAGGTCCGCGGGCTCGTCAAGACCTACGGCGAGATCACCGCGGTCGACCACGTCGACCTGACGGTGCGCCGCGGTGACGTCTTCGGGTACCTCGGCCCCAACGGCGCCGGGAAGACGACGTCGCTGCGGATGATGCTCGGGCTGATCCGCCCGACGGCCGGGACGGTGCGCGTCTTCGGGCGCGACCCGCAGCTCTCGGTGCGTGCGCTCGAGGGCGTCGCCGGCTTCGTCGAGGCGCCGCGCTTCTACCCCTACCTCGACGGCCGAACGAACCTGCGGCTGCTCGCGGCGCTCGACGGCGACGATGCTCCGCGACGCATCGACGAGGTCCTCGAGGTCGTCGAGCTGACCGACCGCGGCGGCGACAAGGTCGGCGGCTACTCCCACGGGATGCGCCAGCGCCTGGGGCTCGCCGCGGCGCTGCTGCGCCGCCCGAAGCTGCTGCTGCTCGACGAGCCGGCGACCGGTCTGGACCCCGGCGGCATGCGCGACATGCGGCGCCTGATCCGGCGGCTGGCCGACGACGGGATCACGGTGCTGCTCTCCAGCCACCTGCTCGCCGAGGTCGAGGAGCTCTGCAACCGCGTCGCGATCGTGCGCAAGGGCCGGATCGTCTACGAGGGCGAGCTCGAGGACCTGCGGCGTACCGCCGGCGTCTCGTACCGCCTGCGCACCGTCGACGACGAGCGCGCGCGCCGCGTCTGCGCCGCCCAGCCGGGCATCGAGAGCACCGACGGCGCGGGCACCGGCGTGATCACCTTCCAGCCCGCCGATGACCAGGCGCTCGCGCAGCTCTCGCTCGCGCTGACCGAGGCGGGCGCGCTGATCCTGGAACTCGCGCCGCGGTCGGCGACGCTCGAGGATCTGTTCTTCGAGCTGACCGAGGGCGACGGCGACCGTGAGCTGGCCGCCGCGCACGTCGACGCCGCCGCGCGCATCGTCGAGGAGGCCCCCTCATGAGCGCTGCGCGCACGCCCGGCGTCGGGACGATCTACCGCTGGGAGCTGCGCAAGCTGCGCTCGCAGAAGCGGACGTACCTGGGCCTGGGCGCGGCGGCGCTCGTGCCGATCATCTTCGCGGTGGCCGTCGCGGCGCAGCCCGGCGGCGGGCCCGAGGACGTGCCGTTCGGGCGCTACATCCACAGCACGGGGCTCGCGATCCCGCTCGTGCTGCTGCTGTTCGGCTCGATCTGGCTGTTCCCGCTGATCACGGCACTCGTCGCCGGCGACATCGTCGCCGCCGAGGACCACAACGGCACGCTCAAGACGATCCTCACGCGCTCGGTCGAGCGGGGGCAGATCTTCATCGCGAAGATGCTCGCGGCGTTCAGCTACGCGGCGCTCGCGATCCTCGTGACGGGCACCGTCGCGACCGTCGCGGGCGTGATCGTGTCCGGCTTCCACCCGATCACGAGCCTCAGCGGGACGCAGGTATCGGCGTCGCACGGCCTCGGCCTCGTCGCGGCGAGCCTCGGCGTCTACCTGCTGCCGATCATCGCCGTCGCCTGCATCGGGCTCCTGTTCTCGACGCTCTTTCGCAACAGCGCGGCCGCGATCGTCGGCACGCTGATGTTCTCGCTGCTGCTCCAGCTGCTCACGATCATCCCGGGCCTCGGCGGCCTGCAGCCCTACCTGCTGAGCACGCAGTTCAATGCCTGGCAGGGGTTCCTGCGCACGCCGGTCGACTGGGAGCCGATCGTGCGCGCCACCTGGGTCTGCGCGTTCTATGCGATCCCGTCGCTCGTGGCGGGGATGATCGTGTTCCTGCGCAGGGATGTGGCGGGGGGCTGACCCGTGCCGCGCGCTGTTCGCCTGTGACCGCGTCGCGAGACGCTCGTGGTCGCGGGGCCGGCTGTGGCTGCTGAGCAACCGAAGCTGCATCCGGCTGGTTTCGCATCGGCCGCGCCGATGCGATTGCAAGGGATCGCGGCGCGAGGAGTGCGGCGTCTGGGCGCGATGCCCTTACCCCAGCCCCATCGAGCGGCCGACGATCTCCTTCATGATCTCGGTCGTGCCGCCGTAGATGCGGGTGATCCGGGCGTCGGCGTAGGCGCGGGCGATCGGGTACTCGAGCATGTACCCGTAGCCGCCGTGGAGCTGGACGCAGCGGTCCATGACGCGGCCCTGGAGCTCGGTGCACCACCACTTGGCCT
>JADGPM010000227.1 GCA_017882425.1 Solirubrobacteraceae bacterium | reverse complement strand
GGGCGCGCCGCCGGGGCCGGGCGCGCCGGCGGGCCCGGCCGGCCCCGTCGGGCCGGTGATGCTCACGACGGCGACGCTCGTCTGCGCCGACTGGTTGTCGAGCGTGGCCGTCACGGTCGACGTGCCGGCCACGGCGCCCGAGGTCAGCGCCGCGCTCGCGGCCGGACCGGTCGTCGTCGCGCTCGCCGGGATCGCACCGAGCGTCGCAGCGAAGGCGACGGGGACGGAGGGGAACGGGAGGGCGGCACCGAGGTCCACCCCGTCGGAGTTCGTGCGCAGGCTGGCCGTGACCTGCGCGCTCTGCCCGCCGGCCGCGATCCGGCCGGGAAGCGCGGACGCCCCGAGGACGAGCCAGGGGTTCGCGTCGGTCCCGGCACCGGCGCCGGCGACGGTGTCGCAGCCGCCCGCCCCGGGACCCGCGTTGCAGCCCCACCAGTCGTCCTCGGCGAGCACGCGGTCGTCGTCGTCGTTGACGATGCCCGCCACATTGCCGGCGATGCGATCGCCGCGTGTGACGAGCCCGCCGACCTCCGCGCCGGCGAGCACGTGGATCGCCGCCTCACCGCTGCCGGTGATGCTGTTCCCGGAGACCTCGATCCCGCGGCTCGGCCCGGCGCCGAAGGGATCGCGCACCCGGACACCGTCGCGGCCCTTGCCGCGAATCGTGTTCCCGTCGATCCGCAGGTTCTCGCTGCCGCCGGAGACGCTGACCGCGTCGAACGCGCCGCCGTCGAACAGGTTGTCCTCGATGGTCGACTCGTCGACCCCGACGAGCACGAGCGAGTTCTCGCTCTGGAACGTGTTCCCACGGATCGTGATGTCGCTCTGGACGACCCCCGGGATCGACCCGGCGGCGAGGACGATCGGCGTGTTCAGCGTGTTGTCCTTGAAGAGGCTGTCCTCGACGACCACGTTCTGGGTGCCCTGGTCGGCGTAGATGCCGTTGCCACCGGCGGCGCCCGGCCGGTTGTTGGCCTCGAAGCGGTCCTGGGCCAGCAACGTGGGGTGCGCACCGGAGGCCCCGAGGTACAGGCCGAAGACGTTGTCGAAGAAGATCGTGTTGCGGATCCGGTAGCCCGAGTGCGCCGCGCTCAGGAACATCCCGCAGGCCGTCGCGTTGCCCTGCACGGTGAAGCCGTCCACGACGGCGTCATCGGCGACCACGTTCACGCCGGTGGAGTCGTCGATCTGGATGATCGACTCGGCGGCGGCCGGCAGCGCGCGCCGGCGTGCGTCGACGCCGTACTGCGCCCCCGCGAGCGTGACGCGCTTGTCGACGGTCACCGGGTCGGTGAAGAGCCCGGCGGCGACGTCGATCCGGTCGCCGGTGCCCGCCGCGTCGATCGCGAACTGGATCGTGCGGCACGGCGCCACCGGCGGCACGCCGCAGCCGGCGACGTCGGTGCCCGTCGTGGCGACCGAGATCGTCGTCGCGCTCGCCACCGCGGGTGCGCCGAGCACCACGAGCGCCGCAGCGAGCGCACCGCCCGCCGCGCGCCGCAGACGCCGCGTCGTCATGCCGCGAGCTTGCGGCAGATCGTCGCCAGCGAGCGCTTCTCGTCCTCGTCCAGGACGGCGAAGGCCCGCTGCACGCGCTCGGTGTGCTCGGGGAACAGGCGGTCGACCACCTCGGCGCCGAGCGCCGTCATCCGCACACCCACGGCGCGGCGGTCCTCCGGGAGCCTGTGGCGCGTGACGAGGCCGTGCGCGACGAGCGTGTCGATCACCTCGGTGGCGTTCGCCTTCGAGGTCTGCAGGCGCCGGCGCAGCGCGCGCAGCTCGAGCTCGCCGCCCGCGGTCTGCAGGACCACGAGGACGAAGAACCCGGTCGGCGAGAGCCCCTCGCGATCGAGGTCGCTGGCGAGACGGCGACGAACGTTCGCCTCCGCGCGGAACAGCGATTCGAGCGCGCGATGCGCGAGGGGATCGCCGGGTGTGAGCGCCATCCTGAGCGGGAATCCTCCCCGCCGGCCCGGACGGCTCCGGGCGGACCTGCGCCTAGCCGGCGAGCGAGATGCCGTCGAGCCCGGTCGGCACGGCCGGCCAGACCTCGCGGCCGTCCAGCCCGGCGACGAGCACGTCGACCGCGGCGATCGGCGTGACCCCGAGCCGGGTGACCGTGCTGGCGCCCGTGTCCGGCAGCGCGCCGCGGAAGTCGTAGATCGCCAGCGCGTCGCCGCCGATGCGCCGCGCGGCGAAGACGAGACGGCCGATCGAGTCCAGGTCGACGCTGCGCCCGGCGAGCACGACCGCGCGCGGCTCGACCGCGTGCAGGGCGCGCGCCATGCGCGCCGGGTCCAGCCCGACGGCGAGCGTCAGGGTGCGCAGACCGCGCCGGCGCAACGCCAGCTCGAACGCCTGGGCGTAGAGCGACTCGACGTCGCAGGCCGAGCTCGCATCGAAGATGATCACGCCCTCGTCACGGCTGGCGGCCGGGGCGACGCGCATCGCGGCGGCGAGCCAGCTCGTGGCCCAGCGCCAGGCGAAGCCGTGCTCGGGGCCCTCGTCGCCGCCGTCCTCCGCCAGCGTCTCGACGGCGGGCAGCAGGACCTCCTCGACCGTGCGCTCGACCGAGCGCACCGCAAGGCTCTCCTCGAGGATGCGGTTGGCCTCACCCTCGTCGAAGCGGGCGAAGGCGGACTTCAGGCGGGCGGGCGACGCGGGGCCGGAGCCGCGCTCACGGGCGATCGCGATCGCGGACGAGACGTTGTGGGTCTCCTCGAACGCGGAACGCAGCGCCTCGATCTGCCCGAGATCGAACTGCCGGTGCCCCCCGGCGGTGCGACGCGGCTCAGGGAACCCGAACCGGCGCTCCCAGCTGCGCAGCGTGTTGGGGCTGACGCCGAGCATGGCGGCCGCCGCGTTGGTTCGAATGACACCCATGGGCACAGTTGTCGACGTTTGGGCAGGTTTCCTCAACCCCCGCAACGCCGCGTGCAACGAACGTCCAGAAAAAGGCCGGGGCCGGTCGAGTGTACGCTCGACCGGCCCCGGGTACGCCTTCAGCCAAGGATGTCGGTCCCGGTCAGCCT
>JADGPM010000226.1 GCA_017882425.1 Solirubrobacteraceae bacterium | reverse complement strand
TGCTGAGCTTGATCGTGACCTGGTCGCTGCCCGTGGCGGTGATCGAGGTCACGTTCTGGAAGACGAGGCCGTAGAAGCCGGCGAGCTTGGTGTTCGTGTTGCGCTCGAGGCTGTAGACGACGTCGGCCGGGGTCACGTTGTGCCCGTCCCAGAACTTCGCGCCCGTGTTGATCGTCAGGACGAGCGTGCGGTCGTCCGGCGTGTCGAGCTTCGTCGCCAGGCCGGGCTTGAAGGAGCCGTCGGGCTGCTGCTGGAGCAGCGAGTCGCACATCGAGGTGATGACGGTGTTCTCCGGGTAGTCGAACGCCTGGATCGGGTCGAGCGTGCCGACCTCGCGGTAGGTGGCCCAGGTGATCGGCCCGGCGTCGCCGGTGGCCGCGGGCGTCGTCGGCGACAGGTTCGCCGTCGATCCGCCGGAGGTCGAGGTCGTCGACGAGCCGCCGGCGGACTTCCCGCACCCGGCGACCGCGAGGGCGATGAGCGCAGTGGCGGCCAGTGCCGTCCAGCGGCTGATGTGCATCAGGTCCTCCTCTTGGTGGTCGAGCGCTTCGCGGCGCCCTTCGGCCTCGCACTGGATCGCGCGAGCTTCTCGATGGCGTCGATCAGCATCTCGACGCCGAGGTCGTAGACCTCGTCCTGGTCGGGGAACAGGTGTGGCGCCGCGGCGACGCAGTGCGGGAACTCGTCGGGGGCCAGCGCCGCGTAGGTCCGGCGCACCGACGGCATCGTCTCCGGCCCCCAGCCGTCCAGCATGAGCTGCCCGATGAAGAGACCCGAGCCGACCGCGTAGTTCGTGACGAGCTGGTAGACGAGCGCGCTCTCGCGCGGCTGCAGCCCCGCATCGGCGAGCAGCCCGAGGATGTTCTCCGCGATGCGCTCCAGCCCGGGCGTGTCGTCCGGTTGGTGGGCGAGGTGCATCGCGAAGTCGGGGCTCGCGCGATACAGGTTCAGCGCCCCGCGCAGCTGCTGGCGCAGGCGCTCCTGCCAGGGAAGGAGCGGATCGGCCGGATCGATGCTCGAGAAGGCACGGTCGGCGAGCTCCGTGACGAGCTCGTCCTTGTCGCGGAAGTGGCGGTAGACGGCGGTCGGGTCGGCGCCCAGCTCGGTGCCGATCCGGCGCATCGTGAGGGCCGCCAGGCCCTCATCGGCCAGGATCCGCTGGGCCGCCTCCACGATGACGTCGCGATCCAGCCGCACGCCGTGCCCACGTGCGCCGTCGTCCGTCGGAGCTCCTCCCCGGGCCAGCATCGGCGCGAACATACGCCATTGACAACGCCGGTGTCAACATCGTTGACACGACGCGCTCCGGTGGGCGAGAATCACGCGCCTGATGCGGACCTCACCTCCGACCGCGCCGGCCCATCCCGCGCTCGCCGACGCTGAGCGGCGCTCCTACTGGCTCGACAGGCCCGGCGCGCCGGAGCCCGCGCCGCCGCTCGAGGGCGCGTGCGAGGCGGACCTTCTCGTCGTCGGGGGCGGCTTCACCGGCCTGTGGGCCGCGCTCGTGGCCAAGGAGGCCGATCCGGGACGCGAGGTCGTGCTCGTCGAGTCCGAGCGGATCGCCTTCGGCGCCTCCGGGCGCAACGGCGGCTTCCTGAGCTCGTCGCTGACGCACGGGCACGCGAACGGGCTCCAGCGATGGCCCGCGGAGATGCCCACACTCGAGCGCCTCGGGCGCGAGAACCTCGCCGCGATCGCTGCGACGCTCCAACGCCATGCGATCGACGCGGACCTCGAGCAGCACGGCGCGCTGAGCGTCGCGACCGAGCCCCACCAGGTCGCGTGGCTCGAGGAGATCGCCGGCCACGCGCGCCGGTTCGGCTGGCGCGCGGACGTCCTGGACCGCGCCGCGGTCCGGGAGCAGGTCCGTTCCCCCACCTACCTGGGCGGCGTCTGGCAGCGCGAGGGCGAGGCGCTCGTCGACCCTGCCGCGCTCGCCTGGGGCCTGGACCGCGCGATCCGCGGCCTCGGCGTGCGCGTCTTCGAGCGCTCGGCCGTGCGCGAGCTGCGGCGCGACGGCGCGGGCGTGCTCGCCATCACCGGCGCGGGCACCGTGCGCGCGCGGCGGGCGATCCTCGCGACCAACGCGTTCCCGCCCCTCGTCCCGCAGGTGCGCCGCTACATCGCGCCGGTCTACGACTACGTGCTCGTCACCGAGCCGCTGACGGCGGCGCAGCAGGCGGCGATCGGCTGGCAGGGCCGTCAGGGGCTCGCGGACCTCGGCAACCAGTTCCACTACTACCGCCGCACCGCCGACGGGCGGATCCTGTGGGGCGGCTATGACGCGATCCACTTCTACGGCAGCCGCGTGGCGCCCGACCTCGACCAGCGCGCCGCCTCCTTCGACGTCCTGGCGCAGAACTTCTCCGCCACGTTCCCCCAGCTCGAGGGCATCCGCTTCAGCCATCGCTGGGGCGGCGCGATCGACACCTGCAGCCGCTTCAGCGTGATGTTCACGCGCGCGCTCGGCGGCCGGGCGGTCTACGTCGGCGGCTTCACCGGACTGGGCGTCGGGGCGAGCCGCTTCGGCGCCCTGACCGCGCTCGATCTCGCCGATGGCCGTGAGACCGAGCGCACGCGGCTGGAGCTGGTCCGCAGGCGCCCGATCCCGTTCCCGCCCGAGCCGCTGCGCTCGGCCGGCATCGAGATCACCCGCCGCGAGCTCGCGCGGGCCGATCGCAACGCGGGGAGGCGCGGGCTCTGGCTGCGCACGCTCGACCGCCTCGGGATGGGCTTCGACAGCTGATCCGCCGCCCTGCGACGGGCGCGGCAGGGCGCGCGGCGCGGCATGGCGGAATGTGTCTCCCCAGGCGACGAACCCCGCAAAGCGATGATGGTCCGCCTCGCATACCGAGGCCAACCATCATCGGCAACCACCAGCGCCGCGGCGAAGTCGGCGGGCGACCACCGACGCGCATCAACGCGCGCCGTCGACGAACGATGGCTACCGTTGGCGGGCCGATGGAGCTCGCGCCGGACACCCCCAACGTCGAGCTGCGCAGGAGCTCCGACGGCGAGCCGCTCGTCGTGCTCGCCTTCCCCTACGACGCGCGCATCGTCAACGCCGTGCGCCGCGTGCCCAATCGCCGCTTCGACTGGGACCGCAAGGAGTGGTCGGCGCCCGCCGACGACTGGAGCGGGGTGCACGTCGCCGAGGTCCTCGCGCAGTTCCCGGAGCTGACGACGAGCGCCGAGGCCGCGGCGTGGCTGGCCGCGATCGACCGTCGCTGGGTCGGTCACGTCAGCACGATGCGCCACGACGGGCGCGGCTGGTTCGCCCTGCGCACGCGCGCGGGCGCCCCGCCCGAGGAGCTGCTCGACGGGGCCGTCGAGCACGCCGGCGTCCTGCTCGTCCCGCTCACGCAGACCGCCGAGCAGGTCCTGCGCGAGCAGCGCTCCGCACGCTTCGACGCCGGCGCGGATCGCTGCCTGGACGCGCTCGAGCTCGGCGACGACCCGCCGCCCGCGCGCCTCTCGGCCAGCGAGCGCGTCGACGGCGACTGCCTGCGCCTCGACGTCCTCTGGGATCCCGACGTCGGCACCGCGTTCGAGAAGCTCCCGGCCGCCGAGGGCAAGCGCACGGTGCCGACCGACCCGTGGCTCGTCGAGCAGCTCGACGCGTTCATCGCGCTGCACGACGTCGCCCTCACCGGCTCCGCCGCGACGGTGCTGCGCGGCCTGCGCGCCGAGGCCGACGCGGCAAACGTCGAGATCCGCCGTTCGCGCGCCACGCACGCCGAGCCGCTGCCGGAGACCGCCGCCCGGCTCGGGGGGACGCTCGAGCCCTTCCAGTGGGCCGGCGTGCGCTACGTGCTCGACGCGCGGCGCGCGTTCCTCGCCGACGAGCAGGGGCTGGGCAAGACCGTCGAGGCGCTCGCCGCGCTGGAGGCCGACGACGCCTACCCGGCGATCATCGTCTGCCCGGCGTCGCTGAAGCTCAACTGGCAGCGCGAGGCGGCGCGCTGGCTGCCGCACCGCAGCGTCGCCGTCGTCGAGGGCCGCAGCGCCGTCCCGCCGACCGGCGAGCTGACGATCGTGAACTACGAGATCGTCGCCGCCCACCGCGACGAGCTGGCGCGGCTGCATCCGCGCGCGCTCGTCGTCGACGAGTCGCACTACTGCAAGAACCCCAAGGCCAAGCGCACGCAGGCGGTCCGGCGCCTGGCCCAGAGCGTGAACGCCGACGGGCTGCGCCTGGCGCTCACCGGGACGCCGGTGCTCAACCACGCCGACGAGCTGATCGCGCAGCTGCGCGTCATCGGGCGTCTGGACGACTTCGGCTCTGGCGCGCGCTTCTCGCGCGAATTCCGCGGCGCGCAGAGCGAGGAGCGCCTGCACTGGCACCTGCGCCGGCGCTGCTTCGTCCGGCGACTGAAGTCCGAGGTCCTGCCCCAGCTGCCGGCCAAGCGCCAGGTCGTCGTGCCGATCGCGCTCGACAACGTGCGCGAGTATCGCCTCGCCGAGAAGGACGTCATCGAGTGGCTGCGTGCACAGCCACTGGATCTCAAGGAGCTGAACGCGAAGATCGCGGCGACGCTGCGCGCACAGCGCCTCGCGCAGCTCGGCACGCTCCAGCGCCTCGCCGGCCGCGGCAAGCTGCACTCCGCACTGGCGTGGATCCACGACTTCCTCGCCTCAGGCGAGGCGCTCGTCGTGTTCGCCCGCCACGTCGACGTGCAGGAGGCGGTGCTCGAGCGCTTCCCCCACGCGCTGCACCTGCTCGGCCGTGACGCCGCGGCCGCGCGCGAGGAGAGCATCGCCGCCTTCCAGGACCCCGACGGCCCGCAGCTGATCGTCTGCGCCACCCGCGTCGCCGCGCAGGGCATCACGCTCACGCGCGCCTCGAACGTCGCCTTTCTCGAGCTCGAGTGGACACCCGCGATGCACGACCAGGCCGAGGACCGCTGCCATCGCATCGGCCAGCGCGACGCCGTGACCGCGTGGTACCTGCTCGCCGCCGAGACGATCGACGAGACGATGGCCAAGCTCATCCAGCGCAAGCGCCAGGTCGTCGCTGCGGTGACCGACGGGCGCGAGATGGAGAGCGACGGCATGGTCGACGCCGTGATCCGCGAGCTGCGCGACGGGCGGCCCTTCCAGCACCTGCGTCCTGTCGCCTGATGACGCGCGCGCAGTGGGCGGCGGCGGTGGGCGCCGCCCTGGTGGCGGGCGCGCTGTCGCTGCTGCTCGCCTCCGCCCTGGGCTACGACGCGTACGCCTGGCAGGTCTGGGGGCGCGGCCTGGCCCACCTGAACCTCGACACGACGAGCGGGCCCTCGTGGAAGCCGCTGCCGGTGCTCGTCGATGCCCCGCTGAGCGTGCTCGGCAACGCCGCGCCGCTGATCTGGCTTGCGCTCGTGCGCGGCGTCGCGCTGCTGGCGCTGCTGCTCGCCTACCGCCTCGCGGCGCGGCTCGCCGGCCCGCTCGCGGGCGGCGTCGCGGTCGTCGGCCTGGCCCTCGGGGCCGACCTCTACCGTACGGCGCTGCTCGGCTCCTCGGAGCCGCTGCTGATCGCGCTCGCACTCGGCGCGTTCGCATGCCATCTCAGCGGGCGCCGGCGGGTCGCGCTCGGCGCGGTCGCGCTCGCCGGGCTGATCCGCCCCGAGGCCTGGCCGTTCCTGTGGCTCTACGCCGCGTACGTGTGGCGCGCGGAGCCGGCCGCCCGGCGGCTCGTCGCGCTGCTCGCGGTCGCGCCGCCGGCGATCTGGCTGGGGCTCGACTGGATCGGCTCGGGCAACCCGCTGAACGCCGGCGCACGCGCGCACGAGCCCGCCGCGGGCAGCGTCGCGAACGCCCGCTTCCCCGCGCTCGAGGTGCTGCGCCGCAGCGTCGACGCGGGCCTGCTCCCCGTGTTCCTGCTGGCGGTCGGCGCGGCCGTCGTCGGCGTCCGGCGCCGCGAGCGGGCCGTGATCGAGATCGCCGCCGTCGCGCTCGCCTGGATCGCGATCGTCGCCGTCCTCAGCCAGGGTGGCTACCCCGGCCTGCAGCGCTACCTCGCCGTGCCGGCGGCACTGATCTGCGTGCTGGCGGGCATCGGCGCGGCCTGGCTGTTCGCGGCGCTGCCGGGCGCCGGGGCGCGCACCGCCGCCGCTGCCGTGCTGCTCATCGCCGCCTTCGCCTTCGCGTTCCCGCCGATGCGACAGGACGGGCGGCTGCTGAGCGTCGCGCGGGCGCAGACCGACCAGCTGAGCGAGCTGCGCCGCGCGATCGACCGCGCGGGGGGTGCGCATGCCGTGATGGCGGCCGGCCCGCCGGCGATCAACCCCTGGCTGCAGACCGCGCTCGCGTGGGACCTGCACGCGCAGCCCCCGCAGGTCCAGGCGACCTGGGGATCGACGCGCAGGCACCCCGGCTGGCAGCCGCCGGCGATGGTCTTCCGCGCCCCCGCCCGCCTTGCCGGGCCGAAGCCCGCACTCGGCTCCACGGTGAGCGTGCGCCCGGTGGCCACGGCCGGTCGCTGGCGCGTGCTGCTCGCGGAGCGACGGTAGCCGCGGGGGGCCGTCCTCAGCTCACGCCGGCGGACCTTCGGGAACCGCGCCGAGCTGCTGCATCATCGCCATCATGTCGATCACACCCCAGTGCTCGTGCGCGAGACCGTCGTCGCCGAACCTGATGATGTCGATGAGCTGCACGTCGACGCTCCTCCCGGTCGGGGGCATGCCCATGAGCTCGCCCTCGTGCGTCCCGGTCATCCTCGCCCGCGCCACGATCTTGTCCCCGCTGGGCAGCACGTCCTCGGGGTCCAGGCGCATGTCGGGGAACGCCGCGCGCTGCATCCGGAAGAACTCCAGGACGCCGTCCTTCGTCGGCGCGAGGCCGGGCGTCTCCTCGTGCTCGATGAAATCGTCCGCCAGCATCTCGCCGAACCCGTCGATGTCGCCGGCACTGAGCAGGTCGTAGAAGCGTCGCAGCGTCGTCGCGTGGTCCATCGGTCCCTCGTTCCGTGGGTTGCTCGCGCCACCCTCCCGCAAACCGGACCGGCGCGCAACCGTGCGAGCACACGAGTACGGACGGCGTCACGGTCAGCGAGATCTCGCGCGCGTCACCCGGCCGCCGGAACCCTCGTCTGCCCGGCGCCGTTGCTGCCCCAGCAGACGCCCCGGCCGGCCCTCGTCAGCGCGCACGAGTGGAAGGTCCCAGCGGAGATCTGGGCGTAGTGGCCCGCCGGCACCCGGCTCTGGCCGTAGGACCTGTCGCCCCAGCAGACGCCCCGGCCGGCCCTTGTCAGCGCGCACGAGTGGGAGCCCCCGGCGGAGATCTGGGTGTAGCGGCCCGCCGGAACCGTGCTCTGCCCGGCGGCGTTGCGCCCCCAGCAGACGCCCCGGCCGGCCCTCGTCAGCGCGCACGAGTGGACGCGACCGGCGGAGATCTGGACGTAGTGGCCCGCCGGCACCGTGCTCTGCCCGTAGGCGTTGTTGCCCCAGCAGACGCCCTGCCCGTCCGTCCTCAGCGCGCACGAGTGGAACGTCCCGGCGGAGATCTGCGTGTAGCGGCCGGCCGGCACCGTCGTCTCCCCGTCGCCGTCGCTGCCCCAGCAGACGCCCCGGCCGGCCCTCGTCAGCGCGCACGAGTGCCGGTACCCGGCGGAGACCTGGGCGTAGCGGCCCGCCGGGACCGTGCTCTGCCCGTAGGCGTTGTTGCCCCAGCAGACGCCCTGCCCGTCCGTCGTCAGCGCGCACGAGTGGCTGCGACCGGCGGAGATCTGCGTGTAGCGGCCCGCCGGCACCGTCGTCTCCCCGTCGCCGTCGCTGCCCCAGCAGACGCCCCGGCCGGCCGTCGTCAGCGCGCACGAGTGCCGGTACCCGGCGGAGATCCGCGCGTAGGCCGCTGCGGCCCCGAAGCTCGGGGCGGTCCGCGCCCCGGTGCCTTCAGCGAAGGCCGCCGGCGCGGCGAACACACCCACCGCCAGCAGACGACCCACCAGAAGCGGACACCCTCGCCGCCACACGCCGACACCCATCCACCGACCGTAACCGACCCACGACAGCGCAGCGCAGAAATCGCTCCGGGGGCAGCCGCGCCCCGCTTGCCATCCGCCTTGATGGCTGCCGCGTGCCCGCTCTTGACATGCGGCACATCCTTGTCATAGTATTATAATTATGAATACACAAGTATTTGCCCGAGGCCAATCACCGGACAAGGCCGCGGTGGCCATCGACGAACTCAGCCGCAACCGCAGGATCGGCGTCCTGCTCATCAGCTGTATGAGCCTCTTCATCGTCGGGCTCGACATCACCGCCGTGAACATCGCCCTGCCGTCGATCGGGGGAGAGCTGCACACGAGCATCTCGGGACTCCAGTGGACGGTCGGCGCCTACACCGTCGTGATGG
>JADGPM010000225.1 GCA_017882425.1 Solirubrobacteraceae bacterium | reverse complement strand
TCGACGTCGCGGCCGGCCGCGTCACCGGGCTGATCGGGCCGAGCGGCAGCGGCAAGTCGACGCTGATGCGCGCGATCGTCGGCGTGCAGCGCGTGGCCGGCGGGACCGTCAGCGTCCTCGGCGAGCCGGCGGGGACGCGGTCGCTGCGGCGCCGCGTCGCGTACACGACGCAGTCGGGCTCGGTCTACGACGACCTCAGCGCGACCGAGAACGTGCGCTACCTGGCGCGCATTCTCGGCCGCGACGACGATGAGGTCCGCCGCGCCATCGATCTGGTCGGCCTCAGCGCCGACGCGGACCGCCCGGTCGCCGGCCTCTCCGGCGGCCAGCGCCACCGCGTGTCGCTGGCGGGCGCGCTGCTCGGCGCGCCCGAGCTGCTCGTCCTCGACGAGCCGACCGTCGGGCTGGACCCGCTGCTGCGCCGCGAGTTGTGGCAGCTCTTCGACCGGCTGCGCGACGCCGGCGCGACGCTCCTCGTCTCGACCCACGTGCTCGACGAGGCGGCGCGCTGCGACGAGGTGATCCTCATGCGCGAGGGGCGGCTGCTCGCGGCGACGACCGCCGACGGCCTGCGCCGCGACACCGGCACCGACGACCTCGACGAGGCGTTCGTGCGGCTGATCGAGCGCCACGACGGCGCCTCGTCATGAGCAGCCGCGCCACCTTGGCAACCGCGCGGCGCCTGCTCGACCAGCTGCGCCGCGACCCGCGCACGCTGGCGCTGATCATGCTCGTCCCGCTCGTGCTGCTCGGGCTCCTGAAGCTGCTCTTCCAGAGCGACGATCAGGAGTTCCAACACGTCTGCCCGCCGCTGCTGGGGATCTTCCCGCTGACCGTGATGTTCCTCGTCACCTCGGTGACGATGCTGCGCGAGCGCACGAGCGGCACGCTCGAGCGGCTCATGACGCTGCCGCTCAGCCGCGCCGACCTCGTCGCCGGCTACGCGCTCGCCTTCGCCCTGCTCGCCGCCGTCCAGGGCGTGATCGCGTCGGCATTCGCCGTCGGCGTGCTCGGCCTCGACGTGCAGGGCTCGACGCCGGCGCTCGTCGGCGTCGCCGTGCTGAACGCGGAGCTCGGGATGGCGTGCGGCCTGGGCCTCAGCTCCCTGGCGACCACGGAGTTCCAGGCGGTGCAGTTCATGCCCGCGTTCATCCTGCCCCAGCTCCTGCTCTGCGGGCTGTTCGTCCCGCGCGACCAGATGGCCTCCGCGCTGGAGGCGATCTCGGCGGTGCTGCCGATGACCTACGCGTACGAGGCGCTCGCCGACATCGCCGCCGCCGACGCCTCGGGCGCCGCGGTCGCCGCCGCCGTCACGTTCGGCTTCTGCGTGCTGGCGCTCGTGCTGGGAGCGCTCACGCTCAGACGCCGAACGGACTGACGGCGCGCCTTCTCAGCCGGCGACCAGCTGGCGCAGCACGTAGGGCAGGATCCCGCCGTGGCGGAAGTAGTCCGCCTCCTTCGGCGTGTCGATCCGGACGCCCGCCGAGAACTCGACGTTGCCGGCATTGACCGTCACCTGGCGCGGCACCTCGCCGGCGTTCAGCGGCCCGGCGAGCCCGGTGATCGCGAAGACCTCCTGGCCGGAGAGCCCGAGCGACTTCGCGTCCTGGCCTTCGGGGAACTGCAGTGGCAGCACGCCCATGCCGACGAGGTTCGAGCGGTGGATGCGCTCGAAGCTCTCGGCGATCACCGCCCGGACGCCGAGCAGGCGCGTGCCCTTGGCCGCCCAGTCGCGCGAGGAGCCCGAGCCGTACTCCTTGCCGCCGAGGACGACCAGCGGCGTGCCCTCCCGCTCGTAGCGCTCGGCCGCCTCGAAGATCGAGAGCTCGTCGCCGCTGGGCAGGTGCCGCGTCACGCCACCCTCGGTGCCGGGCGCCAGCAGGTTGCGCAGGCGGATGTTCGCGAACGTGCCGCGCACCATCACCTGGTGGTTGCCGCGCCGCGCACCGTAGGAGTTGAAGTCGGACGGGGCGACGCCGTGCTGCTGGAGGTAGTCGCCGGCCGGACCGTCGCGCTTGATCGCGCCCGCGGGCGAGATGTGGTCGGTCGTGACACTGTCGCCGAGCCTGGCGAGCACGCGCGCGCCGAGGATGTCGCGCACGGGCGCGGGCTCGGCGGGCATGCCGTCGAAGTAGGGCGGGCGCTGCACGTAGGTGGAGTCGTCGCTCCAGGCGTAGCGGTCGCCCGTCGGCACCTCGAGCGCGTTCCAGTTGACGTCGCCGTCGAAGACCTGGGCGTAGCTCTTGCGGAACATGTCCGACTGGACCGCCTGCTCGACCGTCTGCGCGATCTCCGCGGTCGAGGGCCAGATGTCGCGCAGGTACACGTCCTGGCCTTCCGCATCCTGGCCCAGCGGGTCGTTCATGAGGTCGATGTCCATCGTGCCGGCGAGCGCGTAGGCGACCACCAGCGGCGGGGAGGCCAGGTAGTTCATCTTCACGTCGGGGTTGATGCGCCCCTCGAAGTTGCGGTTGCCCGAGAGCACCGAGCAGACGGCGAGGTCGGCCTCGTTGACCGCCGCCGAGATCGCCTCGGGCAGCGGGCCGGAGTTCCCGATGCACGTCGTGCAGCCATAGCCGACGAGGTTGAAGCCGAGCGCATCCAGGGCGTCCTGCAGGTCGGCGCGCAGCAGGTAGTCGGTGACGACCTTGGACCCCGGGGCGAGCGACGTCTTGACCCAGGGCTTCGTCGTCAGCCCGCGTGCGACCGCGTTGCGGGCGAGCAGGCCGGAGGCGAGCATCACCGACGGGTTCGACGTGTTCGTGCAGCTCGTGATCGCCGCGATCACCACATGGCCGTGCTCGAGGCTCGTCTGCGTGCCGTCGGCGAGGGTGACGTCGACGCGCGGGCGCTCGGTGCGCTCTGCGATGGCCGGGATCCCGGCGGGGGAGCCGACGTGCTCGCTCGCACCGGGCTCCATGGCGGCCGGCGGATCACTCGCCGGGAAGGACTCGTCGACGCCCTCGTCGGTGAAGTCGCAGTCCGGCGCATAGCCCTTGAGCTCGTCGCGGAACGCCGACTGGGACTCGGTCAGCGACACGCGGTCCTGCGGGCGCCGCGGGCCGGCGATCGACGGCACGACGCTGCCGAGGTCGAGCGTCACGGTGTCCGTGAAGGTCGGCTCCTCGCTGCCCGCGTCATGCCAGAGCCCCTGCTCCTTGGCGTATGCCTCGACCAGCGCGACGAGCTCCGCCGGGCGGCCGGTGAACTCCAGGTAGCGCAGGGTCTCGGCGTCGATCGGGAAGATCGCGCACGTCGAGCCGAACTCCGGGCTCATGTTGCCGAGCGTCGCGCGATCGGCCAGCGGCAGCCGCGAGACGCCCGGGCCGTAGAACTCGACGAACTTGCCGACGACGCCGCGGGCGCGCAGCAGCTGGGTGACGGTCAGCACGAGGTCGGTCGCCGTCGCCCCCTCGGGCAGCTCGCCGTCGAGGCGCACGCCGATGACCTGCGGGATCAGCATCGACATCGGCTGGCCGAGCATCGCGGCCTCGGCCTCGATGCCGCCCACGCCCCAGCCGAGCAGGCCCAGGCCGTTGACCATCGTCGTGTGCGAGTCGGTCCCGACGAGGGTGTCGGGGTAGGCCTGGGGTGGCTGGGACCCCTTCTCGTTGACGAAGACGACGCGCGCGAGGTACTCGAGGTTGACCTGGTGGACGATGCCCGTGTCCGGCGGCACGACCTTGAAGGTGTCGAACGCGTCCTGGCCCCAGCGCAGGAACTGGTAGCGCTCCTCGTTGCGCTCGAACTCGCGCTGGGCATTGTGCGCGAACGCGCCGGCGGTGCCGAACTCGTCGACCTGCACGGAGTGGTCGATCACGAGCTCGGCCGGGACGAGCGGCTCGATCTTCGCGGGGTCGCCGCCGAGCTCGGCCATCGCGTCGCGCATCGCGGCGAGGTCGACGACGGCGGGCACGCCGGTGAAGTCCTGCATCACGACGCGCGCGGGGGTGAAGGCGATCTCCAGGCTCGGGTCGGCCTTCGCGTCCCAGCTCGCCAGCGCGACGATGTCGTCGGCGGTGACGGCGCCGTTGCCCTCGGTGCGCAGCAGGTTCTCGAGCAGGATCTTCAGCGAGAACGGCAGGCGTGCGACGTCGTACCTGGACTGGAGGGCGTCGAGCCGGAAGATCTCCAGCTCGCGGTCCCCCACGCGGAGCGTGCTCTTGGCGTCGAAGCTGTTGGCGGACATGTCGGAACTCCTCGGGGTCGGGCGGTCAGGTGGCGTCGGCGGGCAGCAGCACGAACGGCTCCCCGGACGCGTCGGTGAGGGTGCGGAAGTCGCGATGGTCGAACGTCGCGATGCGATTGGTGCGAAGGCGGTTGGCAAGCGCCACGAGTGAGGCATCCGTCAGGCCGATGTCCGGCCGGCGGCGTGCGATGGCGACGCTCTCGGTCAGCGCGTCGGCCCACCAGCGCACGACGTAGGAGCCGCGGTCGAGGTCGTCGTAGAGGACCTGGCGCGCACCGGCGCCGAAGCGACCGAGGTGGTGGTCGAGCTCCGCGAGCGCGAGCGGCGTCATGACGAGCTCGTCGTCGACGTCGGTGAGCCAGGCGGCGGCGTCACGGTGCAGGTCGTCGTCGGCGTCGTAGAGCGCGAGCACGATCGAGGTGTCTACGACGATCGCCAATTCCCGAATCCCGTCTCGGTCAGGTAGTCCTCGTCACGCGCGGCGAGGTCGCCCAGGCCGCTGTGGACGGCGCCGACGCTGGGCTTCGGACGCGCCGGGCGCATGACGACGCCCTTCAGCGAGCGACGGATGAACTCCGCCTTCGTGACGCCCTCCTCGGCGGCGCGCAGTGCGAGCGCCTGGTCCAGATCGTCCTCCAGGTAGATGCTCGTCTTCTTCACAAACGTAGGGTATCACCCTACGTTGGCGTCGCGCAAGCGACACGGCCCTCAGGGCTCGACGGTCAGCTGTGCGATCTGGACCTTGGCGTCCTCGAGCTCGATCACGAAGACGCCGTTGATCGTGGCCGGGACGGCGTAGCGCGCGGGCCGCTGCGGGCCGACCGGCTGCTCGATGTCGTAGCCGTGCAGATGCACGTGGTCCTGCTCGTCGGAGAGCACCGTGAAGCGGATGGTGCCGCCCTGCTTGACCGTGATGTCCTGTACGCCACCGGCCGGCGCCTTCCCCTTGACGCGGATCACGGTGCCGGCGTCCTTCGCAGTCGTCGCGGGGGTGTTGGCGCTCGTCGCCGTCGTAGCCGTCGGCGACCCGTCGTCCCCTCTGGGCCGCACGGCGACGAACACGATCGCGGCGAGCACGAGGGCCCCCACCACGATCGCGACGCGCGTCCTCCCCGACACGTCAGGCCTTCCCGCCGTTGACTCCTGCGACAGCACGCTCGAGCTCCCCGGCCGAGAACGCGCCCTCGAAGCGCGTGCGGACGATGCCGTTGCGATCGATCACAAACGTCCACGGCTCGGTCGCCAGGCGGTAGGCGGCCGGCTGCGGGCGCAGGCCCTTGT
>JADGPM010000035.1 GCA_017882425.1 Solirubrobacteraceae bacterium | reverse complement strand
TCGACGTCGAAGCTCGGCAGGTGCTCGAGGGCGAAGGCCTGCGGGTCGCGCCCGCAGGCCTCCCAGATGACGCGGGCGATCTCGGCGACCGTGAGCTCCTCGGACGCCGAGACGTTGAAGTCCTCGTTGAGCGCCTCGGGCGCGGCCGTCGCGGTCACGATGCCGTCGGCGATGTCGTCGACGTGGGTCAGGGTGCGGGTGTGCGTGCCGTCGCCGAAGATCGGCAGCGGGGCGTCCGCGCTCGGAAGCGCCAGGCACTTCTTGATGAGGTCCGGGACGGCGTGCGCGATGCCCGGCTCGTCCTCGGGCATCTCTCCCGGCCCGTAGGCGTTGAACGGGCGGCAGATCGTGTAGGGGAGCTGGTGCTCGTCGTGCGCCGCGCGGACCCAGAACTCGCCGGCGAGCTTGCTGAACCCGTAGGCGGAGACCGGCACCGGGCACTCCCAGACGTGGGTCTCGGGCGTCGGGAACAGCGTCGCGTTCTCGAACACCATCGAGGAGGACACGTAGACGAAGCGCTCGACGCCGTGCTCGATCGCCGCGCCGACGACGCCGTTGTAGAGCGAGGCATTCACGTCGGTCAGCGTGTACGGCAGCTTGTGGAAGTTCGCGATGCCGCCGACGATCGCCGCCAGGTGGATGACGTGCGAGCAGCCGGCGGTCGCCGTGCTCGCCTGCGCGCGGTCGCGCAGGTCGCCGGTGTGGACCTCGCAGCCCTCGCGCATCCAGCCGGGCGCGTCGCGCTGGTCGGAGACCCGGACCTCGAAGCGCGGGTCGCGCAGCAGGCGCCGGACGACGGCCTGCCCGATGGTGCCGGCACCGCCGGTGACGAGAACGCGTGACATGGGCGCAGGAGGCTAGTGCCTGCGGCTGCGCTCAGGCGGCGAACAGACTCCTGAGCCGCGCGAGCCGCGCCCGCGCGGCGGGGATCCGCGTGTCGCCGGGGCCCAGCAGCCCCAGCAGGGCGGTGGCGGCGGGCTCGTCCTCCTGGCCCGGCGCCGTGCGACACCACGCGGCCAGCAGCTCGGGGTCGCGGCGCTCCATGACCGCCGCGCGCAGCCCGGCTTCGAGGCTGTCCCGCGCTTCGACGATGCGCGGTGCGGTCGATCCCGGCAGAACCCGCTCGGCGGCGAGCGCGATCGCCTCGGCACAGCGCCCGTCCGCGAGCAGCTGCTCGGCCTCCTGGAGGTCGCTCGTGATCGGGGCGGCGAACCCGTAGGGCCGCGCACGGAGCAGCGCGCCGAGATCCCGGCGCAGGCGGCTCATCTCGGCGCGCAGCGTCACCGGCTTGCCGGACTCCCCGTACACCTCGAGCGCCAGCTCCTCGGCGGTCAGGCCGCGCCCGGCGAGCGCGAGAACGGTGAGGATCTCCGCGTGGCGCCCGGAGAGCGCGAGCGGCCCGCCCGGCAGCAGGATCCGCGGCCGGCGGCCGAGCACCTCGAGGCGCAGCGCCGTCGGCGGCGCCGGCGCCCGCACGCCGGCGCGCCGGCGCCAGAGCACGAGGCCGTCGAGGCCGTCGAGCGGCTCGACGTCGGCGACCGAGCCGTCCGCCAGCGCGAGCTGCTCGCCGGGCCGGGGGTCGTCGACGGCGGCGGTCAGCCAGCCGCCGGGCACCGCCATCACGACCTGGCCGGTCGGGCGCACGAGCGCCGTCGGCTGCGCCGCGCCGGCGATCCGCTGCAGGTAGGCCTGGCGCAGCATCTCGTCGCGGCGCTCCTGGTCATGGCGCAGGTAGGCCTCGGCCATGCCCGCTGCCGCGGTGACGAGCGAGAGCGTGTGCGGATGGGCGGTGCGCAGATGGCCGGTGAGGTCGATCACCCCGAGGATCTCCCCGGTCGCCGGGTCGTGGATCGGTGCACCCGAGCACTGCCACGGGTGCACGATCCGGTTGAAATGCTCGGCGCTGAAGATCTGGACCGGGTGGTCGACGGCGATCGCCGTGCCGAGCGCGTTGGTCCCGGCGCCCTGCTCGCTCCAGTCCGCGCCGCAGACGAAGTGCATGTCGTGGGTCGCCTCGATCACGCGGTGGTGCCCCTCCATCCACATCAGCACGCCGCGGGCGTCCGAGATCACGAGCATGTGCGCCGACTCGTTCGTCGCGCCGCTGAGCAGGTCGCGGAGCACCGGCAGCACGGGGTAGAGCGGATGGCGCGACCAGCGATCGCCGATCTCGCGGTCGTCCATGACGATCGGCGCGAGGTGCCCGGACGGGTCCACGCCGGCGTCGCCCGAACGCCGCCACGACTGCGCCACGACCGCGCGCACGCTGCCGCCCACGTCCTTGCCCGCCTGGAACGCCTCGTGCACCCTGCGCAGCGCACGCGCGTGTGCTCCACGGTCTCCGACCGGATCCACCGCAAGCCAAGGATTCCGCTGCTGCATTCGTGACCCTGTCCGCACGATACCGCCCGTCGTGCCATCCGACGGCGGGCTGCAACCCGGTTGCAACGTCCTGGCGCCGCAACATCCGCGCAACCTCAGCGGATCTATGGTCGCGCCTCCCCACTCGAGGAGCGCTCTTCATGGCCGTTGCCGTCCCCATCGCCGAAGCGACCCGCCGTTTCACCTCCCAGCCCCGCCAGCTCCTGATCGGCGGCGAATGGGTCGACGCCGCCGACGGCTCGACGTTCGAGACCCATGACCCCGGCACCGGCGAGGTGCTCGGAACCGTCGCCCACGGCAAGGCGGAGGACGTCGACCGCGCCGTGCGCGCGGCGCGCCGGGCGCTCGAGGGCCCCTGGTCGACGATGACGCCGTCCGAGCGCGGGCGTGCGATCCATCGTCTCGGCGACCTCGTCGCCGAGAACCTCGAGGAGCTGGCCGAGCTCGACTCGCTCGACAACGGCAAGGCGAAGGCCGTCGCGGCCGCCGCCGACGTCCCGCTGGCGGCCGACCTGTTCTGGTACATGGCCGGCTGGGCGACGAAGCTGCGCGGCTCGACCGTCACCCCGTCGCTGCCCTACCTGCCCGGCCAGGAGTTCCACGCCTACACGGTCAAGGAGCCCGTCGGCGTCGTCGGGCAGATCATCCCGTGGAACTTCCCGCTGCTGATGGCCGCGTGGAAGGTCGGCCCGGCACTCGCGACCGGCTGCACGATCATCCTCAAGCCCGCGGAGCAGACGCCGCTCAGCGCGCTGCGCCTCGGCGAGCTCGCGCTGGAGGCCGGCATCCCGCCGGGCGTGCTCAACGTCATCACCGGCTACGGCGATGCGGGCGCCGCGCTCGCCGAGCACCACGACGTCGACAAGGTCGCGTTCACCGGCAGCACCGAGGTGGGCAAGCTGATCGCCCAGGCGGCGGGCCGGACCAACCTCAAGCGCGTCTCGCTCGAGCTCGGTGGCAAGAGCCCGAACATCGTGCTCGACGACGCCGACATCGAAGCCGCGATCGCCGGGTCCGCCCAGGGGATCTTCTTCAACCAGGGCGAGGTGTGCACGGCGGCGAGCCGCCTGTACATCCACGAGAACCTGTTCGACGAGGTCGTCGAGGGCGTCAGCCGCGCGGCCGAGGCGATCAAGGTCGGCCACGGGATGCAGCCGGACACCGAGATGGGCCCGCTGGTGAGCGCCGAGCAGTTCGACCGCGTCACGAACTACCTGAACATCGGCACCGAGGAGGGCTCGCGCGCCGTCACCGGCGGCAGCGCGATCGACGGCCCCGGCTACTTCGTGCAGCCGACCGTGATCGTCGATGCGACGGCCGACCACCGGATCATCAAGGAGGAGATCTTCGGCCCGGTCGTGGCGGCGCTCCCGTTCGCCGACGTCGACGATCTCGCCGCGCAGGCCAACGACTCGGTCTACGGCCTCGCCGCGGGCGTCTGGACGCGGGACGTGTCCAAGGCGCACAAGCTCGCCAAGCGCATCAAGGCGGGCACCGTGCACGTCAACACGTACCACATCTACGACGCCGCGCTCCCGTTCGGCGGCTACAAGCAGAGTGGCTGGGGACGCGAGATGGGCGAAGAGGTCCTCAACGCCTACCAGGAGACGAAGTCGGTCGTGATCGCCCTCTAGGTCACGACCCCGCAGACGCCCGGGTGGCGGGCTACAGCAGCTCTGCCACCCGCGGCGCGCTGCGGCGGAACACGAGGTAGCCCCAGACGCAGACGCCGACGGTGATCGAGGCCGGGATCAGCAGCCAGACCGTGCCGCCCATCACCGTGGCGGCCGAGGGATAGCCCGGACCACCGATCAGGGCGTGGCGCGCCTGCTGGATCACCGTCGCCAGCGGGTTGCACAGCAGCGCCCTGCGGATCGCTTCGGCGTGGGGGCCGTGGATCGTCTGCACGGTGTAGAAGATCGGCGTCGCGTAGAACAGCGCCTGGAGGATGACGTCCCAGATCGGCGCGACGTCGCGGTACTTCACGAACGACACCGACAGCAGCATCGCGAACCCCAGGCCGACGACGACGAGCACCGCGATGATGAACGGCAGCTCGAGCCAGCTCAGGCGCACCCCGCCGCCGCTGACCATCAGGAAGACGAACACCGCGATGAGGTTCAGGCCGAGGTTCATCAGCGCGTTCAGCACGACCGCGACCGGGACGGCCAGGCGCGGGAAGTCGATCTTGCGCACGAGGTTCTCGCGCTCGATCAGGCAGCGCACCCCGCCGGCCGTGGCCTCGGTGAAGAACCCGTAGAGGACGATGCCCAGCAGCAGCGCGATGCCGAAGTAGGGCGCCTTGCCCGACAGGTTCACGATCTGCGTGAAGACGATGTACAGCACCCCGAAGAGCAGCAGCGGGCGCATCAGCTGCCACAGGTAGCCGAGCGCCGAGCCGAAGAACTTCAGCTTGAAGTCCGTCAGCGCGAGGGTGCGCGCGAGCGTCCAGAAGCGGCGCCAGTCGTTGCCGGTCGCCGTCGGGCCGCTGATCGGCCGCCCGAGCTTGGCGATGTCGAAGGGCTCGGCGCTCATTCGTGCGCGGGCTCCAGCGTCGTCGCGTCCGCGAGCGGATGCACGGCCAGGTCGTAGGGGAACTGGACGACGGCGCCGGTGTCGATCGTGCCGGTGACGATCGTCGTCAGCAGCCGCTCGCGGCGATCGAGCCAGCCGCCGCCCTGGCGCTCCACGGACACCGTCGCGAAGTAGCGGTCGGGGCCGAGCAGGTTGCCGAAGAAGATGCGCAGCTGCGCGCGCCGCCCCGCCTCGAAGGCGCCGGTCTCCGGATCCTTGTACTCCGATGATGCGCGGAAGACGATCGTGCGGTGGTTGTTCTGGAGCTCGAGCGTGAAGCGCGGGTTCTCGATGCGCTCGTGGAACACGACCTCGGCGACGAACGTGCACTCGAAGGCCGTCTTGAGGATCTCGGTGCGCGTGCCCGTCTCGTCCTCGAACCAGGCGTCCTCGATGTCGACCTCGCCGCTGCCGAAGCGCTGCGGGTCGTCCAGGCGCGGCAGCAGCTGCGCCGGCCCCGCCGGCGCGTCGCCGGCCTCCTGGGCCTCCGCCGCGCGCGCCTCGTGGGAGAAGTTCAGCTCCAGGTACTTCGAGCCGACGGCCTCGGGGTCGCCGATCGCGACGACGCGCCCCTTCTCGAGCAGCATCGCCCGCGTGCAGAAGCGCCGCACGGAGTTCATGTCGTGCGTCACGAGCAGCACCGTCTTGCCGTCGTGGCGGATGCGCTCGAACTCGTCGAAGCACTTCTGCTGGAAGTTCGCGTCGCCGACGGCGAGCACCTCGTCGATCAGGAGGATCTCGGCGTCGACCTGGATCATCACCGCGAAGGCGAGCCGGACGAGCATCCCCGACGAGTAGTTCTTGATCTTCAGGTCGACGAACTCCTCGAGCTCGGCGAACGCGATGACGCTGTCGAAGCGCTTGCGCGCCTCGCGCGGGGAGAGGCCGAGCATCGTCGCGTTGAGCATCACGTTGTCGAGCGCGGCGAGGTCGGGGTTGAAGCCGACGCCCAGCTCGATGAACGCCGACAGGCGCCCGTTGATGTAGATGTCGCCCTTGTCGGCGCCGTAGATGCCGGCCAGGCACTTCAGGAGCGTCGACTTGCCCGAGCCGTTGCGTCCGACGATCCCGAAGAACTCGCCGGGCTCGATGGCGATCGACACGTCGCGCAGCGCGCGCAGCCGGTCGTGCCCCGGCCGGCGCAGGGGGTGCAGCGCCCGCTCCTTCAGGGTGTGCACCTGCTCGCGCGGGAGGATGAACTCCTTCGAGACGCCGTCGACGAAGACGGCGGGGATGACGGGTTCGGGAGTGCTCACCGCTGCGCTGAGGGTAGCCCTGCCGCCGGTTGAGAGGGCGCGCCCATGACCGCCGGGTGCAGCTCGCCGAGCAGCGTGCGCATGCCGTCGACGTCGAGATCGGTGAGCGCCAGCATCGAGCCCGCGGCGCGCCGGTAGCGCCCGATGTAGCCGTCGGCGAGCACGCCGCGCCCGCCGCCCGCGGCGATCCGCGCCCACAGCTCGTAGTCCTCCCAGCCGTGCAGCCGGTCGTCCTCGGTGTAGCCGCCGAGCTCGAGCACCGCCGCGCGGCGCAGCAGCGCGAGCGCGTCGACGGGGTTGCGCTCGCGCAGGATCGCGGGATCCCACGGGTGCGCGGAGAGCAGACCGTCGGGGCGCCCGTCGCGGTGGATCGCGAGCGCGCCGTAGGCGAACGTCGCGCCGGGATCGCCGTCGAGCGCCGCCGCCAGGCGGCGGGCCGCCTGCGGGTAGATCGCGTTGTCGGCGTCGAGCATCAGCGCCAGCGGGGCGCGCGCGGCGCGCAGCATCGTGTTGCGCGCCCGGGGCAGACCGCCGTTCACGGCGCGGCGCACGAGCCGCGCCGGCAGCCACGGACGCTCGGCGAGGAAGCCCGCCACGATCGCGGCGCTGTCATCGGTCGAGGCGTCGTCGTGGACGATCAGGTCGACGTCGTCGAGATCCTGGACCGCGACCGACAGCAGCGCCTCGGTGACCTCGGCGGGCTGCTCAAAGAGCGGGATGCAGACCGTGACGCGCGGGGCGGCGCCCGCGTAGGAGGGCGTCTCGGCGACGATCTCGAGCCCCTCGGGGTCGCCGCCCGCGGCCGTGACGCGCAGCGCCGCGGCGACGCGCTGCTGCGCGCGCAGGGCGAGCGTCGTGGCGCGCAGCCGGCGCCCGGTCTCGCCGGGCGCGTCGCTCGGCACGGGCACGGGCTCGTTCGCCGGGTCGGTGAAGTCGGGCAGCCGCGGGCCGGGGAGCGCGCCGGGCTCCGCAGGCGCAGGGGGCGGGGCGGCGGCGTTCGCGGCCTGCGGTGGCCGCCCGTCGGCCTCCGGCTCCTGCGCGACGGCGCCCGCGCGGGGCGCGCACGCATGCGCGATCGCCTCGGCGACCTCGCCCAGGCGCATCGCCCCCGGGCCCATCGGGAGCGTGTCGCGCAGCAGCGCGTAGGCCGCGTCGCGGATCGCGGCCGCGCGCTCGGGCTCACGCAGCAGGGCGTCGGCGAGCAGGCCGAGGCTCTCGGGCGCGCCGCCGACGTAGTGCTCGCCGGCCACCAGCGGGGCGTGGCCGGCGCCGTGCTCGGTCACCAGCACCGCGCCGTTGCTGATCGCCTCGATCGCGCGCAGCCATTCGAAGTAGGGCGGGATCTGCGAGCGGATGTTCAGCATCACCGTGCTGGAGGCGATCAGCGCGTGCTTCTCGGCGCCCAGCAGGAAGGCCGGCTCCGGCGCGCTCTTCGGCCGGTGGGCGGGGAGCAGCAGCCGGACCTCGCGGGCAGCCAGCACGTCCGCGTAGGAGGAGAGGTGCACGTCGCGGCGGCGCTTCATGGTCCCCATGAAGAGGACGTCGACGGGACGCTCGGCGGCGGTGTCGGCGCCCCAGCGGTCCCAGCGCGCGGTGTAGCCGAGCGTCAGGCGCTCGGCGCGCACGCCGACGCGTGCGAGCTCGACCAGCCCGACCTGCGAGATGTCCATCACGGCGCCGCAGCGGCGCGCGTGGCGGATCATCAGGGCCGACCAGACGGTGCCGGGCTGCTCGGTGCCGATCGCCACGGTGCGCGCCAGCTGCTCGGGTGAGGGCCACGCGTCCTGCGGCGTGAGCGCGAAGTACTCGTGGGGCACGACCGCGTACGCGAGCCCCGGCTCGGGATCGGGGAAGGCGTCCAGGACGACCAGCGCGTCCGCGCCGTGGTCGCGCAGCTCGCCGGCGAGCGCCTCGAAGAGCTCGGTCATGAAGGCGTTGCCTGCGCTGGAGGCGACGAAGCGGATCGGCATCGCTGGCCCTACGGCCGGTGTCGCTTGGCGGCCCGCAGCGGCGCCGTGATGCGCCAGCTGACCGAGCCCTCGAGCTCGTCCTGCACGCGCCGCGCCCGTTCGAGCAGCTGCTCGGCGGCTCCGCGACGCTCCTCGGAGAGCGCGAAGGCGGCCTGCGCCTCGCGCCGCTCGTGGCGCTCCTGCTCGAGCGCCTCGTGGTAGCGGGTCGTCACCTCGCGCAGCTCGAGCTCGAGGTCCCCGATCCGCGCGGTCCGCTGCTCGGCGTCGAGCAGGCGCGCCTCGAGCTCGGCGACCGTGGCCTGCGCTGCGGCGCTCGCGGCGCGCGCGCGTTCAAGCGCCCGCCCGCCGGGCGGATCAGGCTGCGGCATCCCGTCCCCCGCCGACCTCCACCACGCCCGCCGCCGGCGCCTGCTGCCCGGCGCCGCCTGAGGGCGCGGGCGTCTGGTCGCGCTGCTCGAGGGCCGCGAGGCGGCGCTCCAGGCGGCGCAGCTGCGTCAGCAGCTCGGCCTGCTGGGCCTGGGCCTCGGCGCGCTCGGCCTCGGCGGTCTCCTGCACCGCCCACAGCAGCCCGGCGTCGACCTCGCGCTGGTAGGTCTGCAGCGGGCGCGCCAGGCGCAGGACCGCCGCGCGCAGCAGGCGCCTGGGGCTGAGCCGCGGGTGCGTCCACTCCGCCGGCCCGCGCTGGGCCAGCTCGCCGGCCTCCTGGCGCGCACGCGAGCCGTCGAGGTCCCCGGGCGCGGCGGTCTTCGAGAGCACGTGCAGGCGGTCGCGCATCACCAGGCCGGCGGCCTTCGGCGAGTGGTGCTCGGCCACGAACCGCCGGCCCGCCTCGGCCCGGCGCGCGGCCTCCTCGGGCTGCTCGACGACCCTGCGCATGAGCTCCGCCGCATGGTCGAGGTCGGGGTCGGCCCACTCGCCCTCGGCCGGGTAGGGGTCGGCGCCCGGGCCGATCGGCACGAGCTCGTGGTCCACGAGGTAGCTGTTCTCCGGCGTCATGAAGTCGACGTTGCCGGAGTAGCCGGTGGCGATCACGGGCCGGCCGAAGAGCATCGCCTCGGCCATCGTGATCCCGAACCCCTCCGAACGGTGCAGCGAGACGTAGCAGTCGCAGGAGGCGATCATGCGGTAGCGGTCGGCTGCTGAGACGTAGCCGTCGATGAGGTGCACGTCCGGGTGCCCGCCGGCGGCCTGCACGACCCGCTCGTGCGCGCCCGGGTGGTTCTGCGCGTTGATCGACTTCAGGACGAGCGAGGGCCCCGCGCCCGGCGGGAAGGCGCGGCGGAACGCCTCGATCAGGCCGACGGGGTTCTTGCGCTCGAGCACGCTGTTGTAGTCGTAGACGAACAGGAAGACGAAGCCGTCCGGCAGGCCGAGCCGCTCGCGGGCCGCCGTCACGCCCTCGGGCACCGTCACGGGCATCCGCACGTGAACGACCGGGACGTCGCCGGCCGCGCGCAGCGTCTGCGCGACGAACTCGCTGCCGGCCCAGAGCTCGTCGACGTAGTCGAAGGAGCCGCGCCACATCTCGGGGAAGGCCGAGACCTCCCACCACCACCAGCCGATCGTGTGGCGCCCCGCGAAGAACGCCTCGCCCGCCTCGTGGGCGAAGCCGGGCGTGGTGTCCGCGTTCATGCACAGCAGGTTCACCGCGAACGGCGCGGCGAGTCCGCTCGACGCGCCGAAGTCGTGGCCCTGGCGGCTGAGGTGCGCCACGAGCGAGGAGGGCATCACCGGGACGTCGACCGCGTCGAGCGCGCCGATCGCCTGACGGGCGACCTCACCGACGCCGAGCTCCGAGCGCAGGAAGCCCGCGACGTTCACGCCGAAGCGCCGCGCGCGGCCGTCCTGCGCGCGGGCGAGCGGTGTGGCGGTGTCGGCGGCGCCCGGCTGCTCGATGGGGCGCAGCAGGGCCACGCGCGGGCCGAGCGCATCGCGCCCGTGGTCGCGCGCCCAGGCCTGCAGGATGTCGACGCCGCGGTCGTCGTTGAGGTTGAACGAGCTGCTCAGGTCCCGCCGCACGGCCCAGACGCTCCACAGGTAGCGCGACAGCCGCTCGAGGTGGTCCTCGCCGGCCGGCCCCGAGGCGTAGGCGCGGAACTCGGCCTCGCCCTCGGGGGTGAACAGCGAGCCCGCCAGCGCCCCGGAGGACATGCCGTCCACGAACGTGCGCCGCACCGCGCGGTCGATCTCCAGCCCGGAGGCCGTGTGCGTGTAGGTGTACGGCCAGCCGCGCGCCTCCTCGTAGCCCTCGGCGAGCAGCTCCGCGCCGTAGCCGTCGCACAGCTCGCGCACCACGGGCAGCGCCGCGAGGTCGATCCGGTTCTGGTGCTTGGAGAGCGTGTCCGGCCGCTCGGGGTCGTAGCCGGAGAAGTGGAAGAAGCGCAGCGGAGAGCCGTTGACGGTGTAGTCCTCCGGGCCCGTCCGCTGCACGTCGCGCGTCGCGAGGTTCCAGTAGGCGACGTTGTATCCCGGGTCGCGCAGGAAGTGGACGCTCGGCACCATCCCCGGGACGAGGTCGATCCAGCGCTGGTCGACGAAGTAGCCGCGGTCGGGGTCGACGATGCAGTCGTAGAGCAGGCGCTCGGACCACCAGTCGAGGAACTCGTGCGTGTCGGGGTGCTCGGCGAGCGCGATGAAGCCGAGGTTGTAGACGCCGGCGACGAGGATGTCCTGCTCGCTGGGCTTGAGCCCGTCGCGGGGCATCGCGGCGACGTTGTGCGGCGTGAGCACCATGCCGTGCTCGCGGGCGAGCTCGGCGATCGGCTCGCACGAGGCGTAGATGCGGATGTCCGGGTCCAGGTAGACGACGTGGTCGCGGTCGCGCAGCAGGCGGCGCAGCAGCCACGGCTTGACCGCGGTGGAGAGCTCGAGGATGTCGTAGCTGCTCGCCATCTGGAGCAGCTGGGGCAGCTCGAGGTCCTCGGTGCGCATGACCTCGAACGGCTCCTGTGCGGGGTCGATGAACCCGTCGAAGTCGTCGAGGACGAGCACCGTGAAGCGCCCGTCAGGGTGGTGGCGGCGGAAGGAGCGTGCGAGGACCCGCGCCTGGGCGACGTAGTTCTTCGCGATGACCGTGCAGACGTTCATGGGGCGTGAGGCATGGTACGTCGGTTGCGACAACGCCTGCGGGCCGCGAGGGTTGCGGCATGCGACCCGGGCTACCCTTTTCCACCGTGGACGACACCCCGGCCGAGCACGCGGCGGACATCCCGGGGCGCCTGGCGGAGCTCGAGCTGCGCATGACCGCGCTGGAGCGCGGTGCGTCGGGGATCGATCGGCGCATGGGCCCGCTCGCCGCCCGCCTTGACGCGCTGTCCGAGCGCCTCGACCGGCTCGTCGCCGAGCACTTCTGGGTCAGCGTCCTGCCCCCGTCGACAACGCTCGTCTCGGTCATCATGCCGACGCGCGACCGCGCCGGGCTGCTGGCGGAGGCGATCGATTCCGTGCGCGCCCAGGTGCACGAGGCGTGGGAGCTGATCGTCGTCGACGACGGCAGCAGCGACGGGACGCGGGACGTGCTCGACGCGATCGGTGATCCGCGCGTGCGCGTGCTGCACCTCCCGGAGTCGATCGGCGCGCCCGCGGCCCGCAACCGGGCACTCGACCTGGCCCGCGGCGCGCTGATCGCCTACCTCGACGACGACAACCTGATGGGGCCGCTCTGGCTGCGCGCGGTCGTCGCGGCGTTCGAGCGCCACCCGGAGGCCCAGCTGGCGTATGGCGCGCTGGTCGGCGACCACGCCGGCGCGGACCCCACGGTCCTCTTCCAGCCCTTCGACCGGCGGATCCTGCTGCAGCGCAACTACATCGACCGCAACGTCATCGCCCACCGGGCGGGGCCGCGCGAGACCGAAGGCATCCTCTACGCCTCCGACTGGGACCTCGTCCGGCGCCTGACGTGCGGCGCGGCACCGCTGGCGATCCCCGTGATGGCGGCGGCCTATCGCACCGGTGCCGCCACCGCCCCGCCGCCGGGGCGTGAGGCGGCGCGCCTCTCCGCGGGGCCGACCGCCCGCAGCGAGTCGCTGGCGACCCAGCAGCGCCTGCTGCGCGACGGACCGCTGCGCGTGCTGCTGTTTGACGGCCCCGGGATCCCGGTCGCCGAGGACCGAGCGCGCGCCGTTGCCGACGGTCTGGAGGCGCGGGTCACGGTCACCGCCTCCGACGGCCACCTCGAGGCCGCCGTCCGGCGCGACGCGCCCCAGGTCGCGCTCGCGACGGGCCCCGACGCCGTCAACGCCGAGCAGGAGACGCTCGTGCGCCTCGAACTGCCGTTCGCGCTGCTCGAGCGCGGCGACGGCTCACCCGAGCACGAGATCGTCGCGCGCTACTCGCTCTTCGGCGGCGACTGGCCTGACCCGGGCGACGAGCAGGGGCTCGAGCGGCTGCTGCGCGGGTTGGACGTCGTGCGTGCGCGCCTGTCCGGGACGCCCGTGCCCGAGGCCTGGTTCGGCCAGCCGGCCGGCGCCGACCGCTCCTAGGACGCGCGCGCGGCGACCAGCGCCTGCGCCTCGCCGAAGATCTCGCCCTGCTCGAACGTGTTCCACGGGTCGGCGACGACCGCCCCGGCCTTCGCGCTGTCGGCGACGGCACGCAGGGTCCCCGGTCCGCGGAAGCACGAGTGGTTCGTCGCCACGACGACGGCGTCGGCGTCGAGGATCGCCTGCTCGAAGGACTGCGTCGGCGTCGCCACGAGCGGGTCGTGCACGGCGACGTCGGCCAGCTCGCGCTCGAGCAGCCGGATCAGCTTGTGCGAGAGCGAGTCGCGCTCGTCGTCGGTGTCGGCCTTGAACGCCAGTCCGAGGACGGCGACCTTGCGGTCGCGCAGCGAGCCCAGGCGGCGCTTGAGCCCTTCGACGAGGAACAGGGGGACGGACTCGTTGACGCGCGAGACGGCGAGCAGCATGCCCGGCGCGTTCGAGCGCTCCTCGCTGAACGTGAAGTCCTTGCGCAGGCAGGTGCCGGCCGTCATGCCGGGGAGCGCGATGCCGCCGCGGGGGTAGTCGCGGTTGATCAGCTCGATGACCTCGAAGACGTTCGCGCCGTACTGCTCGCACTCGACCATCAGGCGGTTCGGGAGCGCGAACGTCGCGTAGCGCAGGATGTTCGTCCAGATCTTCGCCAGCTCGGCCTCGATCGGCGTCGTCTGCACGATCGGGGCGCCGAGCGCCTCGAAGAGCTCCGCGGCGTGCTCGCCGGAGGCCTCGCCCACGCCGCCGACGATGCACGGCAGCGTGCCGATCTCGGCGAAGAACCTCCCGGCCGCGATGCGCTCGGGCACGTGCGCGACGAAGACGTCGCTGCCCGCCACGAGGCCGCGGTGTTTCTCGATGTAGCCGGCGACGAAGTCCGTCGTGCCCGGCGCGATCGTCGAGCGCAGCACGAGCGTCTGCCCGGCGGACAGCACTGGCATCAGGTCGTCGAGGACGGCGCGGATGTGGCTCAGGTCGATCTCGATGTGCGAGTGCGACGGCGTGCCGAGCGTGATGACGATGCTGCGCGCCTGCACCGCGTCGGCGACGCGGTCGGTCCAGTCGATCGTGCCCGCGGAGCGCACCCGCTCGAGCACCTCCGGTGCGCCCGGCTCCTCGAACGGCATGCGGCCCTCGCGGACCGCGCCGAGGCGCGCGGCGTCGTTGTCGATGCCGAGCGTGCGCAGCCCGTGGTCGGCGAAGGCGAGCGCGAGCGGCAGCCCGACGCGCCCACAGCCGATGATCGCGACGTCGTGTGCCATCACGCGATGAGGCTACCGAGTGCCCGCACCCGCGCCGCGCAGGCGGTGGCGCGCGTACTGGCGCGCGAACCCGATCACGAAGCGCGGGTTGTAGCGCAGGTAGCGCCGCCACAGACGGCGCGGCTCGGCCGCGAAGCGGAACGCCCACTCGAGCCCCAGGCGCTGCATCATGGGCGGCGCCTGCGCGATCAGGCCGGCGTGGAAGTCGAACGCGGCGCCGACCCCCAGCAGGACGGGGGCGCGCAGGCGCGGGCGCATCTGCGCCATCCACTTCTCCTGCTTGGGGACGCCGATCCCGACCCAGACGACGTCGGCGCCCGAGGCGTCGATCTCCTGGACGACGGCGTCCTGCTCCTCGGCGGTCAGCTCGCGGAACGGCGGTGCGTACCCGCCGACGATCCGCAGCCCGGGGTAGCGCGTGCGCAGGTTGTAGGTCAGCTGCACCAGCGTGCCCTGGTTGCGCCCGCCGTAGAGGAACATCCTGGTGCCGGTGCGGGCGGCGTGCTCGCACGCGCGCGCCATCAGCTCCGGGCCGTACACGCGGTCGTCGAGGTGATGACCGAGCGCCCGGAGCGCCCAGACGAGCGGCTGGCCGTCGGGGACCGTGAGCGTGGAGCCGAGCACCGCGGCACGCAGCTGCGGATCCTCAGCGCAGGCCATGACCGTGTGCGTCGCGGCGACGCAGACGTAGCCGCGCTCGCCGCAGGCGACCATCGCGTCGATCCAGTCGAGCGTGCGGGCGTAGTCGGTCAGCGCCAGCGGGATCCCGAGCACTGCGGCGGTCGCCGGGGCCACGGGCGCCGCCGCGGCCGCGGGCCGTGCGCCGGGCGTCGGTTCGGAGGGGTTCGCGGTCATGAGCGGGGTCTGGAGATCCACTATCGCACCACCAACGCGCCGCGGACGGGAAAGTCGCGCCGGTTCGCGCGCGGATACGCTGCGGCCATGCGCGTCGAACCGTCGTTCTGGCGGGGTACACGGGTCCTCGTGACCGGTCACACGGGGTTCAAGGGCAGCTGGCTCTCGCTCTGGCTGCAGGACATGGGCGCCGAGGTCACGGGGCTCTCGATCGACGTCCCGACGGAGCCCTCGCTGCACGTCGCGGTCGGCGCGCCGGACGCGGGCGCCGAGACGTGGACCGACGTGCGCGACGGCGAGGCCGTGCGCCAGGTGCTCGCCGCGGCGCGCCCGCAGATCGTCATCCACATGGCCGCGCAGGCGCTCGTACGGCGCTCGCTGCGCGATCCGCGCGAGACGTACGCCACCAACGTCCTGGGCACCGTCAACGTGCTCGAGGCCGTGCGCGAGGTGCCCGGGGTGCGCGTCGTCGTGAACGTGACCTCCGACAAGTGCTACGAGAACCGCGAGCACGGCCGGCCGTTCCGCGAGGACGACGCGATGGGCGGCGAGGACCCGTACTCGAGCTCGAAGGGCTGCGCCGAGCTCGTCGCGCACGCCTACCAGCGCTCGTTCTTCGATGCCGGCGGGGAGGCGCCGCGTGTCGGCTCGGCGCGCGCCGGCAACGTGATCGGCGGCGGGGACTGGGGGGAGGACCGGCTCGTGCCGGACATCATGCGCGCGGTGCTCGCCGACGACCGGGTCCCGATCCGCAACCCGGACGCGGTCCGCCCGTGGCAGCACGTCCTCAACCCCGTCAGCGGCTACCTGCTGCTCGCGCAGGCGCTGTGGGAGGACGCGAGCCGCGCCGGCGGCTGGAACTTCGGGCCCGACCCGGGCGACGCGCGGCCGGTGCGCCACGTGGTCGAGCGGGTGAGCGAGCTGTGGCCCGGCGAGGTCCGCTGGGAGGTCGACGGCGCCGAGCACCCGCGTGAGGCGCACACGCTGCTGCTCGACTCGGCCAAGGCGCGCGCAGAGCTCGGCTGGGCCCCGGGCTGGGACCTCGACGCCGGCCTGAAGGCGACCGTCGTGTGGTACGCGGCGCTGGCCGCCGGCGCGCCGATGCGCGCCGTCACGCTCGACCAGATCCGTGAGTTCGCGGAGACGTCGGCGTGAGCGCTCGGCGCGCGCTGATCACCGGCATCGCCGGGCAGGACGGCTCCTATCTCTCCGAGCTGCTGCTGGGGCGCGGCTACGAGCTCGTCGGCCTGGACCGCCTCGGCGCCGACCAGGCGCCGAACCTCGCGGCGATCCGCGAGCGCATCACGTTCGTCGAGGCCGACCTGCGCGACGGCCCGGCGCTGCGCGCCGCCGTCTCGGACTGCGCGCCGCACGAGCTCTACCACCTCGCCGCGCCGAGCTTCGTGCCCGACTCGTGGGACGACCCGACGGAAGCCGTTGCGGCGATCGCGGGCGGGACGTCGAGCATCCTCGCCGCCGCGCTCGCGCTCACCGAGCGCCCGCGGGTGTGGGTCTCGACCTCGAGCGAGGTCTTCGGCGACGCCCTGGAGAGCCCGCAGCACGAGGACTCGGCCATGCGCCCGCGGACGCCCTACGGCGTGGCCAAGCTCGCCGCGCACGGGCTCGTGCGCACCATGCGCCGGCACCACGGCCTCTTCGCGTGCTCGGGCATCACCTACAACCACGAGTCCCCGCGCCGCCCTCCGCACTTCCTGCCGCGCAAGGTGACGCGCGGGGCCGCGGCGATCGCGCTGGGCCATCAGGACGAGCTCGTGCTCGGGGACCTCGAGGCGGTGCGCGACTGGTCGGACGCCCGCGACATCGTCCGCGGTGCGTGGCTCGCGCTGCAGGCCGACGCGCCGGGCGACTACGTGCTCGCCAGCGGCGTCGGGCACACGGTCGGCGACCTCGTCCGTGCGGCGTTCGCGGCGGCGGGGGTCGAGGACGGGCTCGAGCGTCACGTCCGCGTCGACCCCGCCTTCGTCCGGCCGCGCGAGGCGATCGAGCTGATCGGCGACCCGTCGCGGGCACGCGAGGCGCTCGGCTGGCAGCCGGAGATCTCCTTCGAGGCGATGATCGGCGAGATGGTCCGCACGGACCTCGCCGAACTGGGCGCCTCCTAGCGGCTGAGCAGCTCCAGGTCCGAGCGGACCATCAGGCGGATGAGGTCCTCGAAGCTCGTCTGCGGCTTCCAGCCGAGGTCGCGCTCGGCCTTGGAGTAGTCGCCGATCAGCTGATCGACCTCGGCGGGTCGGACCATGTTCGGATCCAGGTCCACGTAGGGCTCCCAGTCGCCCAGGCCGGCCTCGTCGAAGGCGATCTCGACGCACTCGCGCACCGAATTGGTGCGGTTCGTGGCGATCACGTAGTCCTCGGCCCTGTCCTGCTGGAGCATCAGCCACATCGCTTCGACGTAGTCCTTCGCGTAGCCCCAGTCGCGCTCGGCGTCGAGGTTGCCCAGGCCCAGCCGCTTCAGCTTGCCCAGCTTGATCGCCGCGGCGTGCCAGGTGATCTTGCGGGTCACGAACTCGAGCCCGCGCCTTGGACTCTCATGGTTGAACAAGATGCCCGACGTCGCATGCAGATCGTATGACTCACGGTAATTCACCGTGATGAAGTGGCCGTAGGCCTTCGCGACGCCGTACGGGGAGCGCGGGTAGAACGGCGTCGCCTCGGTCTGCGGGACCTCGAGGACCTTGCCGAACATCTCGCTCGAGGAGGCCTGGTAGAAGCGCGCCTCGGCGCAGACCTCGCGCATCGCCTCGAGGATGCGCGTCACGCCGACGCCGGTGAACTCGGCGGTCAGGGTCGGCTGCACCCAGGAGGTGGCGACATAGCTCATCGCGGCGAGGTTGTAGATCTCGTCCGGGGTGCTCGCGCGCAGGGTGTCGACGAGCGAGCGCTGATCGAGCAGGTCGCCCTGGTGCAGCGTGATCCGGTCGCGGATGTGCTCGATCCGGTCGAACTTCTCGGTCGAGGAGCGGCGGACCATGCCGTGGACCTCGTAGCCGTGCTCGAGCAGCAGCTCGGCGAGGTACGAACCGTCCTGGCCGGTGATCCCGGTGATGAGTGCGGACTTGGGCATGAGGGCGCGAAGGGTAGCTACGCCGATGGCGCCCCGACGGGCGCCCCGCGCAGCGCCGCGACGACCTGCCCGGCCATCTGTGCGCTGAGCACCGGGCTCATCGGGATCGCGAGGTGCGTGCGCGCGAGCTCGTCGGTGGCCGGCAGGTCGACGTCGCCGGCGTACTCGAGCATTGCGGCCTGACGGTGCACGGGCGTGCGGTAGTAGGCCTTCTGGCCGTGCCCGGCGCCGGCCAGCGTGGCCGCCAGATCGTCCGCCTGCCCCGAGCGCACGACGTACAGGTGCCAGGCGGGGTCGCAGCCCTCGATCGGAACCGGCAGCCGCGCGAATTCGGCGAGCCCGGCGTCGGCGTAGTGTCGGCCGGCGGCGCGGCGGCCGTCCGCCCAGGCGTCGAGGTGCGGGAGCTGCACGCGGAGAATCGCGGCCTGCAGCTCGTCCAGGCGGGAGTTGTAGCCGACGTGCTCGTAGGTGACCTTGTCCCACGAGCCGTGGAAGCGCAGCATCCGCACGCGGTCGGCGAGCGCGTCGTCGCCGGTCGTGATCGCGCCGCCGTCGCCGAAGGCGCCGAGGTTCTTGGAGGGGAAGAAGCTGAACGTGGCGATCGTGCCCAGCGCGCCGGGCCGCCCGGCGGCGCTGCGGCTGCCCGCCGCCTGCGCGGCGTCCTCGATCACCGGCACGCCGAGCGCCGCGATCTCCGCGACCTGAGCGACGTTGCCGAAGAGGTGCACCGCGATCACGGCCTTGGTGCGCGGGGTGAGCGCGGCGGCGACCGTCTGCGCCGTGACGCACATCGTGTCCGGGTCGACGTCGCAGAAGACGGGGCGCGCCCCGGTCGGCGGGATCGCCTCGGCCGAGGCGTAGAAGGTGAACGACGGCACGACGACCTCGTCGCCGGGTCCGACGCCGAGCGCGCGCAGCGCGATCGTCAGCGCCTCGGTGCCGTTCGCAACGCCGACCGCGTGGCCTGCGCCGCAGTACGCGGCGAACTCGGATTCGAAGGCCGCGACCTCGGGCCCGAGGATGTACGTGCCGCTGTCGATCACCCGCGCGATCGCGGCGTCGAGCTCGGCGCGCAGCGGGCGCAGCGGCGTGGTCGTGTCGAAGAGCGGGACTCCCATGGCCCGCAAGGCTAGGCGACGGCGGCGCTGTCCGGGCGCCAGAGCTGGTTGAAGAACGCGGGCTGGATCGGATCGACGCGCCGGTCGGTCAGGCGCCACGGCGCCGGCAGCGCGTACTGGTCCTCGGTCAGCTCGACGTCGTCGGCCTCGTTGCGCCAGCGCTGCCACTGCTTGAGGAACAGCGCCTGCGAGGACTTCGCGGCCAGCACGGCGAGGAAGTGCTCGGCCTGGCGGGCCGGCATCTCCGGCAGCGTGCTGATCGTCTGCGTGAGGTGGAACCAGCCGTCGGGGAACAGCTCGAGCTGATCGGGCGTGAAGAGCGCGACGCCTCCCGGACGCAGCGCCGCCTGGACCTGCTCGATGTCCTCCCAGCGCCGGTAGCGCACCACGCGCCCGGCGCCGAGCACCTGCTCGAGGTACCACTGCGAGACGGCGAGCGCCGGCGGGATGTCGAAGATGCAGTACGTCAGCTCGCGCGCCTCGCAGAAGACGTGGGCCAGCCGCCCGTACCCCGCGCCGAGCTCGGCGACGCGCGCGCCGTCGCGCACGCAGCCGGAGCGCGCGGCGAACGAGCACTCGACGATGCTGTTGGCGAGGTCCTGGGAGATCAGGCGCGAGCTGCGCCACAGGCGGATCGGGTTGCCGGCCTGCGGTTCGGTCAGGCGCTCGGTCAGCCCGAGCGTGTCCTGGCGCCGCGCCTCCTCCCACGCGCAGCCCACGAAGAACCGGTAGCGGCGGGCGGCCTTCGCGGTCAGCTCGAAGGCGTCAGGGCGCCCCATCGTCCGCAGGCCGCTCGCGGGCTCCATGCGCCCGCGCAGCGGCGCCAGCGACGGGTGGCGCACCCAGCGCCGGATCGCCAGCTGCATCTGCGGGTCACGCAGCGAGACGGTCAGCCAGTTGTAGTAGTTGTTGGAGACCGTCCGCTTGAGGTTCTCGATGCCCTCGCGGCGCAGCATGTCGATGTTGTCCTCGACGAGCTGCTCCCAGAACGCGCCGGGACGATAGATCTCGGGTGCCGCGGCGACATCGCGCCGCATCTCCTCGATCGTGGCGATGACGGCGTCATGCTCCATCGGATCCGCGACCCTACTGCGCGCCTCCGACGCCGACGGCGCCGATACGCTGGGCCGTGATGAAGGCGGTGATCCTCGCGGGAGGGCTCGGCTCGCGCCTCAGCGAGGAGACGACGATCAAGCCGAAGCCGATGGTCGAGATCGGCGGCAAGCCGATCCTCTGGCACATCATGAAGAGCTACTCGGCGCACGGCGTCGACGAGTTCGTCGTCTGCCTGGGCTATCGCGGCTACGTCATCAAGGAGTGGTTCGCCAACTACGCGCTGCACACCTCGGACGTGACGTTCGACCTGCAGCACGGCACGATGGACGTCCACCACTCGACGACCGAGCCGTGGCGCGTGACCCTCGTCGACACCGGCGAGGACACGATGACCGGGGGCCGCGTCAAGCGCGTGCTGCCGTACGTCGGCGAGGAGACGTTCTGCCTGACCTACGGCGACGGCCTGGCTGACGTCGACCTGACCGCGCTGATCGCCTTCCACCGCGAGCGCGGCGGCCTGGCGACGGTCACCGCGGTGCAGCCGCCGGGGCGCTTCGGCTCACTCGACGTCGACGGCGAGCAGGTGCGCGGGTTCCAGGAGAAGCCCAGGGGCGACGGCGCCTGGATGAACGGCGGCTTCTTCGTGCTCGAGCCGGGCGTGGGCGACCACATCGCGGGCGACGCGACCGTGTGGGAGCAGGAGCCGATGCGCGAGCTGGCGGCCGGCGGCCAGCTCTCGGCCTACCGCCACGACGGCTTCTGGCAGGCGATGGACACGCTGCGCGAGCGCAACCAGCTCGAGGAGCTGTGGGCCTCGGGCCGCGCTCCATGGCGCAGCTGGGAGTGACCGCGATGGCCGCGCCCCGCTGCCGCCACTGCGGATCCCCGCTGCAGGACGTCTTCGCCGACCTGGGGATGTCGCCGATCGCCAACGACAACGTCCCGCCCGAGCGGGCGAACGCGATGGAGCCGTTCTACCCGCTGCGCGCGCTGACCTGCGCGACGTGCTTCCTCGTGCAGCTCGAGGACTTCGAGCCGGCCGAGCGCCTGTTCGGCGAGGACTACGCCTACTTCAGCTCCTACTCGACCTCGTGGCTGGAGCACAGCCGCCGCTACGTCGAGGCGATGACCGCGCGCTGGGGCCTGGACGGCTCGAGCAGGGTCGTCGAGCTGGCCTCCAACGACGGCTACCTGCTGCAGTACTTCGCCGCCGCCGGCGTGCCCGTGCTCGGCGTCGAGCCGACGGCGAACACCGCGGCGGCCGCGCGCGAGAAGGGCGTCCCGACCGTCGAGGAGTTCTTCGGTGTGGAGACCGCGCAGCGCCTCGCCGGCGAGCACCGCGCGGACCTGCTGCTGGGCAACAACGTGCTCGCGCACGTCCCGGACATCAACGACTTCGTCGCGGGCATGCGGATCCTGCTCGCGCCCGGCGGCGTGATCACGATGGAGTTCCCCCACCTGGAGCGGCTGATCGCGCTGAGCCAGTGGGACACGATCTACCACGAGCACTACTCCTACCTGTCGTTCACGACCGTCGCGCGGATCTTCGCCGCGCACGGGCTGCGCCTGTTCGACGTCGAGGAGCTGCCGACCCACGGCGGCTCGCTGCGCATCTACGGCTGCCACCACGAGGACGCCGCCAAGCCGCAGAGCGACGCGGCCGCGGCGCTGCTCGAGCGCGAGCGCGGCTCGGGACTGACCGACATCGCGACCTACCGCGCGTTCGGCGAGCGCGTCGCGGCCGACAAGCGCCAGATCGTGAGCTTCCTCATCGACCTCAAGGGCCGCGGCCTGCGGATCGCGGGCTACGGGGCGCCGGCGAAGGGCAACACGCTGCTGAACCACTGCGGCATCGGGCGGGACTTCCTCGACTTCACGTGTGACCTGAGCCCGCACAAGCAGGGCCTCCTGCTGCCCGGGACGCACATCCCGATCTGCGACCCCGCGCGCATCGACGAGGAGCGGCCGGACATCGTGCTGATCCTGCCGTGGAACCTGCGCGAGGAGGTCATGGACCAGCTCGCGCACATCCGCGACTGGGGCGGCGCCTTCGCCGCGCGCGCCCCGGAGCTGCGGCTCTTCCCGTGAGCGGGCTCGCTGGGGGTCGACCGCCGGCGCCGAGCGAGCAGCGGCGCGCTGCCGCCGTGAGCGCGTGCCCGCTGTGCGGCGGCGCCTCGCCGGTCGCGCTGCGCACCCGCGATCGCAACCGCGGGCTGTCGGACGTCGTCTTCACCTACCGCCGCTGCGTCGCCTGCGGGACGCTCTGGCTCGAGAACGTCCCGGCCGATCTCGCGCCGTACTACCCGGACGACTACTACGCGCGGCCGGACCGCGCGCGCCTGCGCGAGCTGGGCGCCGCGGAGTCCTACCGCATGGCGCTGCTGGCGCCGTACGCGACGGGCGGGCGGCTGACGGAGATCGGCCCGGGGTTCGGCATCTTCGCGGTGCAGGCCGTCGACGCCGGGTTCGACGTCACGGTGATCGAGATGGACCGCGCGATGTGCGAGCACCTGGAGGCGACGCTCGGCGTGCGCGCCGTCTGCACGGACGAGCCCGAGCGCGCGCTCGCCGACCTGCCGCCGAGCGGCGCGATCGTCATGTGGCACGTGCTCGAGCACCTGCGCGACCCCTGGGCGGCGCTCGACGCGGCCGCCGCGAACCTCGAGCCGGGCGGCACGCTGCTGATCGCCGTCCCGAACCCCGAGGCGCTCGGGGCGCGGGTGCTGGGAGCGCGCTGGCCGCACATCGACGCGCCGCGCCACCTGTTCCTGATCCCGGCGCGGACGCTGGCCGAGCGCGCGCGGCGGGCCGGCCTGCACGCGGTGCACCTGACCGCCGACGACCCGGGGGCGCGGCACTGGAACGCCTTCGCCTGGCACTACGCTCTGCGCCGTCCGCAGTCGCGCTGGATCACCCATCGCCTCGCGCAGGCGGCCGGGACGGCGATCGCCGCGGTGCTCGCACCGGTCGAGCGCCGCGGGCTGCGGGGAGCGGCGTACACGATGG
>JADGPM010000224.1 GCA_017882425.1 Solirubrobacteraceae bacterium | reverse complement strand
TCGACCGGCCGGCGCCGGCCGGCGCGCAGGCGACCATCGCCTCGCGGCGCCCGAGTGCGCAGGCGATCCGCGGACGGGTCGCCGTCACGTTCGCTCCGGGCTTCGGCCCGGCCGTCCAGGAGCGTGCGGTCCGGCTCGTCCACGGCGCGGTGCTGCGACGGGTCCGGCAGCTTCGTCTCGTGGAGATCCGCGTCGCAGCGGGCCGGGAGCAGCAGGCGGTGCGGACGCTCCGTCGGGTTCGGGCGGTTCAGAGCGTGGAGCGCGTCCTCCCGTTGCGGGAGGCGCATGCGAACTGCGTCGGCAACCCCGCGTGCAGCATCCCGAACGACCCGCTCTTCAACCAGCAGTGGTATCTGCAGAACGACGCCGGCACCGTTCAGCCGGCCGGCGCCGCGGCGCCGGTGTTCGGCTCGGACATCGACGCGCCACTCGGCTGGGCCGCCGGAGTGCCGACCGCTCCGGTCATCGTCGGCATGCTGGACACGGGCGTGGACATCACCCATCCGGACCTGGCGGGTCGCGTGGCGCGCGAGGTGACCCTGCGCAGCAACTCGACCGACTTCAGCGACGACACCTGGCACGGCACGTTCGTCGCAGGGATCATCGCTGCCGACAGCGGCAACGGGCAGGGCGTGGCGGGGATCGCTCCGAACGCGACGATCTACAGCATCAAGTCGGCCAGCCCGCTCGGACGGCAGAACCTGTTCGATCCGGTGGCGCTCGCTGACGGGATCGTCTGGGCCGCCGATCACGGGGTCAACGTGCTGAACATCAGCCTCGTCGGAGCCGCGTTCAGCGTCGTCATGCACAACGCACTCGTCTACGCCTTCGACGACGGCGTGCTCGTGATCGCCTCGGCGGGAAACGATGGGGACACGACGCCCACCTACCCGGCCGCCGACACCGACGTGCTGGCGGTCGGAGCCCTTTCCCCGGACGACCAGCGCGCCCCGTTCAGCAGCTACGGACAGAGTTGGGTCGACATGGCCGCCCCCGGGGTGGGAATCGTCTCCACCGTGCCGGGCGGTCACTACGCCAGCGCGGACGGCTCGTCGTGGACCGCGCCGATCGTGAGCGGCGTCGCCGCCGCCGTCTGGCCATCGGTCACGGACGCCAACGCCAATGGCACGAAGGCCGACGATGTCGCCCAGCGCCTGCTCCAGACAGCGGACCGGCTTCCCGGCACCGGCACCCAGTGGAGCAGCGGCCGCCCGAACCTGTGTCGCGCCCTGACGCCCGCGGCGAGCTGCACGGCGCCCCTGCCCGCGACGACGACGACGCCGCCGCCGGTGCAGAACCCCGCGCGCGCCCAACCGGTCCGTGTGCACGTCACCGCCGGGCGCTACGACGCCCGCGCGGGCGGACCGGGAGTGACGGGCTTCACCGTCGGTCCGGGGGGCACGGCGCTGACCCGCGTCGCCGTCCGGGTGCGACTGACGTGCCGGCACGGCCGGACCTACAGCGAGTCGATCACCGCGCTCAGCTCACGTGACACCCAGGCGATCAGCGCCGACGGCAGCTTCACGCTGCTCGTCGGCCTCGCCGACAGCCGCCTGCGACGCGGACTGCTCACGATCCGCGGAGCGATCACCTCTCTGGGCACCGCCAGCGGCGTGCTGACCGCGACCGCCCGAGGGAGGGCCGCGGCGATCGGGCGTTGCGAGATGACGCAGCGCTCGTGGCGGGCTCAGCTGCGGTGACCGGCCCCCGCAGCGTGTCGCACAAGGCGCCCGCGCACTTGTGACCCGGGCCGGACCCGTGCAGACTGCCCTCGCTCGGATCCACCAGACGACGAGGAGGGCTCGTGCCCAGCGCGCCGGCGACGATCGCGTTCTTCCCCGAGGGCGCCTACGGCCCGACGAACAACTGCGTCGGCATCGCAGACGTGCTGCGCGGGCGCGGGCATCGGGTCGTGTTCATCGTCGAGGAGTCCTTCGCGGGGACGCTGGAGGCACAGGGGTTCGACGAGCGGCTGATGCGGCTCACGCCTCCGCCGGCCGAGCCGGAGGTTCCGGGTCAGTTCTGGAAGGACTTCGTCCGTGAGACCGCCCCGGTCTTCCGCACGCCGACGATCGAGCAGCTCCAGGGCTTCATCGCGCCGACGTTCCAGGCCCTCGTCGACGGCGCCCGCCATGTCGACGAGCGCCTGCGCGAGATCATCGACGAGCTGCAGCCCGGCGTGATCGTCGAGGACAACGTCGTCGCCTTCCCGGCGCTGCCCGCGTGCGGGCGGCCGTGGGTGCGGATCGTCTCGTGCAATCCCACGGAGATCCGCGACCCCGCCGTGCCACCGCCGTTCTCGGGCTACGCGGCCGGCGATCGCGCCCGGTGGGACGCCTACCGGGAGGCCTACGAGTCCGCGCTCGGCGAGCTGCACGCGGACTTCGACGCCTTCTGCCGCGAGCGCGGCGCGCCCGCGCTGCCCGAGCTCGAATTCATGTACACGAGCCCGTGGCTCAATCTGTACCTGTATCCGGACGAGGTCGACTACCCGCGTGCGCGGCCGCTCGGCGCGACCTGGCACAACCTGCAGAGCAGCGTGCGCGCCACCGACGAGGCCTGGGTGCTGCCGGCCGAGCTCGCCGATGGGAACGGGCCGCTGGTCTACCTGAGCCTCGGGTCGCTCGGCTCGGCCGACATCGAGCTCATGCGCCGGCTCGTCGGCGAGCTCGCGGGTGAGCGGTTCCGCGTCATCGTCTCCAAGGGTCCGCTGCACGACCAGCTCGAGCTGCCGGCCAACATGGCCGGCGCAGAGTTCCTGCCGCAGACCTCGATCCTGCCCCAGGTCGATCTCGTCATCACCCACGGGGGCAACAACACGGTCACCGAGTGCCTCCACTTCGGCAGGCCGATGGTCGTGCTGCCGCTCTTCTGGGATCAGTACGACAACGCGCAGCGGGTGCACGAGACCGGGCTCGGCGTGCGGCTGGACACCTACGGCCACACGCGCGGAGAGCTGATCGGTGCGATGGACCGCCTGCTCGGCGACGCCGAGCTGGCGGGGCGGCTGAGCACGATCGCCGAGCGGCTGCGACGGGCGCCCGGGACGGAGCGCGCGGCGGACCTGATCGAGCGGCTGGTCGGCGAGCAGCCGCGCGGCTAGCCCTGCCGCTGGGGGAGCGCGCGGGCGGCTTCGACGAGCACGGCGCGGCGCTCGAGCTCGGCGAGCCGCTCGGCACGCGCCGCCGCGAGCGATGCGCGGTGCACGGCCGCGACGTCGTACGGCTGCGTCGGCGGCAGGAGCACGGCGAGACGCTCGGCGGTTCGGACCTCGGCGAGCAGCTCGGCGAGGGGCAGGCGGGTGAGCAGGTTCATCGGTGAGCCAGCTGGATACGCGGTCGCGGCCCGGGCACCTTGTCCCTGCACGCGTGCGCCCAGCGCGGGGGTGGGCGGCCCCGTCGGCCGCCCACCCCGTGGCGCGGGCTCAGCGCGGCGTGATGCGATGGCTCCCGACGAACCGCTCACCGGGATCCCACGCGCCGCGCACGTCGCGCAGGCGCTCGTACGTCGCCGCCGGGAACGCGCTCTCCGCCGACCCGCCGCGCTCGGCGAAGTTCAGGTAGACGGTGCCCGTCGCCCATGGACGCATCGCGCCGAGCAGCTCCTGGACGCGGTGGTGGATCGCCTCGCCGTCGGCGGGCGCCATCGGCATGCCGACGGCGAACAGCAGGAAGCTGCCCTCCAGCGCGCCACGGGCGCCGGCGTGCGCGGGCACACGGGCCACGGCACCGCCGAGCTGGCGCAGCTCCGCCAGCAGCAGCGGGCGCACGACCTCGGGCTCGCCGGCGGCGAGGAACGCGTCCAGCGCGGCCTCGTCGAGGTCCTCGAGCAGGATGCCGTCGCCGATCCCCGGGACGGGCTCCGGCGGGTCCATGTGGATCTGCACGAGGCCGGCGGGCGACATCGGCCCCCACGTGTCCATGATCGGCGTCCCGATGCCGCGGAAGGCCGCGAGCACGCCGTCGGCATGCTCGTGGACGCCGGCGCGCACGGCGCCGTCGACGACGACGATCGGGGTGTCGCGCAGCGGCTCCGGGATCTCGGGCAGCGGCGGCAGGCGCAGCAGCCGGAAGGCCGTGGTCGCGCTCTCCGGCGCCGTCCGGCACCAGGCGGTCCACGCCTCCAGGACCTCGCGCGCCTGCGCGGCGGGCCACACGGTCATGCCGGCGATCACCTCGCGGATCGCCAGCAGCTCGATCTCGATCGCCGTGACGACGCCGAAGTTCCCAGCGCCGCCGCGCAGCGCCCAGAACAGGTCCGGCTCGTGCTCGGCGTCGCAGCGCACGAGCCGGCCGTCCGCTGTCACGACCTCGATCGCGTGGACGTGGTTGGCGGCCAGGCCCTCGGAGCGCGCGAGCCATGAAAGGCCGCCGCCGAGGACGTAGCCCATGACGCCGACGTCGTGCGTGGAGCCGGACAGCGCCGCGAGCCCGTGCGGCGTCACCGCGTCGATGACGTCCTGCCAGATCGCACCCGCGCCGACGCGGGCGCGGCGGGCGACGGGGTCGACCTCGACGCCGGCGATCATCGTGCGCACGAGGACCGTCCGGTCGAGGTCGGGCAGGGCCGCCGCGAGATGGCCGGTCGACTGCGCGGCGACCTGCAGGCCGTGCTCGGCCGCCAGCGTGACGGCGCCGACGACGTCGTCGGCGCTGCGCGCCTGGACGATGGCGGCGGGGCGCTGATCGGCAGCGAGGTTCCAGGCGCGGCGGGCCTCGTCGTACCCGCTGTGCTCGGGCAGGATCACCGGCGGGGGCGTGGGCGCTGCGTCGGCGGCCGGGGTGGAGATGGTGGTGGTCATGGCGTCCTCTCGGTGGTCGGTTGACGGTCGTCAGCCTGCCGCGCCGCCGCCCGCCCCGCCATCCCCAGATCCCGGGTTCTCGCGATTCCCGGACCCCCTCAAATCAGGGGTTGTCGTGACCCACCCGCGGTTCTAGATTTCTGCTCATGCCTTCCACCTCGCTCCGCCGCGGCGCCGCCGCGAGCCGCCGGATCGACGACGCCTGCGAGGGCGGACTCGGCGCCCAGGAGCTCCTGGAGACCGTCGCCGCCGAGCTCTCGCGCGCGTTGCGCGCCGAGGCGATGTTCGTCGCGGCGACGGATCCCGACACGACGCTCGCCCTCGGCGTCGGCGCCGTGCGCGCCCTGCCGGAGACCCTCTGCAAGACGTTCTGGCAGTACGAGTTCGAGGTGCCCGACTACAACAAGTTCACCGACCTGGCCCGCGGATCGCGTCCGGTCGCCGACCTGCACGCGAGCACCGGCGGTCGGCCCGAGCGCAGCGCGCGCCACCGCGACTTCGAGGACATCATCGGCCTCGACGCCGAGCTGCGCGCGACGTTCAACGCCGGCGGCTGCGCGTGGGGGCTCATCCAGCTCAACCGCGACGGCGCGTTCGCCGAGGACGAGCTGGCCTTCGTCGCGGACATCGCGCCCCGCGTCGGGCGAGCCGTGCGCACAGCGCTGCTCACGCACCCGGCCGAGCAGCCCGCGGGCCGCGGTCCCGGACTCGTGCTGTTCGACGATGCCCACCAGCTCGTCTCCGCCAACCCCGAGGCGGCGGCCTGGTTCGAGGAGGTCGCGAGCATGCACCTCCCGTTCAGCACCGAGCTCGGCGTCC
>JADGPM010000223.1 GCA_017882425.1 Solirubrobacteraceae bacterium | reverse complement strand
TACCGCTACCGGGATTCGAACCCGGGTTTCCGCCGTGAGAGGGCGGCGTCCTAGTCCCCTAGACGATAGCGGCGCGGCGCCCGCAGCCTAGCAATGGTGCCGCTGCTATTGTCGCTCGCCGCAGTCCCGGCGGATGTGGCGGAACTGGTAGACGCGCACGGTTCAGGTCCGTGTGGAAGAAATTCCGTGGAGGTTCGAGTCCTCTCATCCGCATCGGCCGCAAGGCCGTCCTGACCGGCGGTGGAGCAGTCCTGCAGGCGCGGGACGCTCCACGGTCGTCCGGGCGACGGGGCGGGTGTCCCGTCCGGCCTGCGTGGTCCCATCCAGCGCGATGAGCGACGACGATCGAGTCTTTGGGAAGCGCCTGCAGGGGTGGTTCCTGCGGCGGCAGCAGTCGCCCGAGATGCGCCCGCGCGACGCGGCGTACCTCGTGATCATCGTCTGGCTGTTCGCCGTGGTCGTCTGGGGCGTCGCCGAGCACTTCATCGACCCCAAGACGTTCCCGACGATCTGGCTCGGGATGTGGTGGGCGCTGCAGACCGTGACCACCGTCGGCTACGGCGACATCGTGCCCGAGCAGACCGCCGGCAAGGTCATGGCGACGCTCCTGCTGCTCGGCGGACTGGCGTTCATCTCGGTGGTCACCGCATCGGTCACGACCGGGTTCATCGCCCGCCGCGAGCGCCAGCAGCGCGAATCCGGCGAGGACCCGGTCCTCCAGCGCCTGGACAGGATCGCCGCGCGCCTGGACGCGATCGAGCAGGACGTCGCGACCCTGCGCTCCAGCGGGACGGCGCCGGATTCCTGAGCGACGCCGCGCCGCGCTTGTCGGGCGCGGGCGCGTGTGGTGGACTGCAGCGGCCACGCGATGACGACGTCCAGCATGCCGGCCCCGGCGGCAAGGCACACGCAGTTCGAGGTTCCCGCGCCGCGCTCGGCGGCGATCGACCGCTCGCACCTGCTCGCGCGGCTCGAGCACTCGTCCGGCCGGCGCGTCGTCCTGCTCTGCGCGCCCGCCGGCTACGGCAAATCGATCCTCGCCGCACAGTGGAGCGCCCGCGACCCGCGGCCGGCCGCGTGGCTGCACCTCGATGCCACCGACGACGACCCGGTCGTGCTGATCGAGGCCCTCGTCCAGGCGCTCGACGGGCTCGCGCCTGTCGAGCCCGAGCTGCTCGCCGAGCTCGACCGGCGCGGCCCGCGCATCGAGCGGGTCGTGCTGCCGCTGCTCAGTGAGGAGCTCGCCCGCCGCGAGCCGTTCCTGCTCGTCCTGGACGACGTGCACGCGCTGACCGACCGGAAGGCCACCGAGGTCCTCAGCTTCCTCCTCGACCGCTTCCCGGCCGGGTCCCAGCTCGTCCTGGCGACGCGCACCGAGCCGACCGCCCTGCGGATCGCCCGCCTGCGCGCGGCCGGGGAGCTGTTGGCCATGCGCGCGCCGGACCTGGCGCTCAGCGAGCGCGAGACGCTGGCGCTCGCCGGCCGCAGCGGCGTCGACCTCGACGCTGCGCGCGTCGCCGCACTGCACGCGCGCAGCGAGGGGTGGGCGGCGGGTGTCGTGCTCGCACTGCTCTCGTGGGACGGCACGCCCGACGCCTCAGCCGAGGCGCGCGTCGAGCTCGTCGGCGAGCGCGACGTCGCGTCGTATCTGCTCGAGGAGGTGCTCGAGCGCCAGCCCGGAGGGCTGCGGCGGTTCCTGCTGGAGACATCCGTCCTGGACCGGATGAGCGCGCCGCTGTGCGACGCCCTGCTCGGCCGCGACGACTCGGCACGGCGTCTGGCACAGCTCGAGCGCTCGAACATGTTCGTCGTGCCGCTCGACCGCGAGGGGCGGTGGTATCGCTATCACCACCTGTTCGGCGAGCTCCTGCGGGCCGAGCTCGAGCGGCGCAGCCCCAACCTCGTTCCCGAGCGCCTGCAGGCCGCCGCAGCCTGGTCCGAGGAGCACGGCGACCCGGGCGAGGCGTTCCGCTACGCGCACGCCTGCGGCGACCTCCAGCGCGCCGGCCGCGTCGCCTGGACGCACGCGAACACGATGCTCGCCCGCGGCCGCATGGCGACGCTGCGCTCCTGGACCGGGCGCATCACACCCGAGGAGACGGCGCAGGACACGCAGCTGGCGCTGCTTGTCGCCTGGATCGCGCTCCTCAACGGCGACGGCCCCGCAGCGCAGCGGGCAGCCGCGGCCGCGGGCGCCGGGAACGACCTGGACGAGCCGTCCGCCGACGGGGCGAGCTCCCTGCGCTCGGCGGTCTCGAGCCTGCGCGGCACGATTGCGCCGGACGGCATCTCGCAGATGCTGCACGACGGGCTGGTCTGCTGCGAGCTGGAGCGACCCGCCGGCGGCGAGCGGTACGTCGACGCCCTGCGGATGGTCGGGACGGCCCACCTGCTCGCGGGCGACCCGCATGCGGCAACGCTGACGCTGACGGAGGCCGAGCACATCAGCACCGGCCAGCCCGAGCTCGCCCATCTCTACGTCAACATCGTCGGCCTGCTCGCCCTGGCCGAGGCCGACCTGGGCAACTGGGGGCGGGCGCGCCGACTGGCGCACGACGGACGCGCCGCGCTCGAGCGCAGCCAGCTCGGCGACACCATCCTCAGTGTCAGCGTCTACACCGCGCACGCCACCGTGCTGGCGCACGAGGGCCTGCTCGCACGCGTGCCCGCCGAGCTGGAGAACATCGCACGGGTCGCCGGCCTGCTGCGCTCCGTGCGCTGGTTCGACGCGGAGATCAACCTGCGCCGCGCCCAGCTCAGCCTCGGGATCGGCGAGATCGAGAACGCCGTCGCGTTCGCGGGGATCGCCCGGGAGGCGCTCGCCGGCTACCCCGACACCGCGGCGCTCGTCGCCCGCCTGGAGCAGCTGGAGCGCCGGATCGCCAGCGGCCGTGACCTCGAGTTGACGCCCTCGGAGGTCCGCCTCGTGCCGTTCCTCTCGAGCCACCTCTCGCTGCTCGAGATCGGTCAGCGCGTCCACCTCTCACGCGCGACGATCAAGACGCATGTCAGCGCGATCTACCGCAAGCTCGGGGCGTCGACCCGCTCGCAGGCGGTCGAGCGGATCGAGGCGCTCGGGCTGGGAGCGCCGCGCGCGACGCTGCGCCCATCCGAATCACCCGATTCGGACGACGCCCCCGCCGCGCTTCACGCGTAGCCTCGGAGGTGCCGGATACCCGGCACGACCACCCCGCTACCGGAAGGACGAGGCCATGGCCATCGGACCTGTGCAACTGCTGGTACTCGGTTTCGAGTCCCCCACGTTCCAGGGGGAGATCCTCGAGGAGATCGAACGCCTGCGCGAGAGCGACACGGTGCGCGTCATCGACGCGCTCGCCGTCTACAAGGACGCCGCCGGCGACGTCGAGGTCGCCCACATCAGCAACCTGACCCGCGACGAGGCGATCGAGCTCGGCAGCACGATCGGCGCGCTCCTCGGCCTCGGGATCGACGGTGAGGAGGGCGCGATCGCCGGCGCCGAGGCGGGGGCCGAGGCGATGGCCGGCGGGGAGGTCCACGCCTTCTCCGAAGAGGAGGAGTGGGACGTCATCGAGGAGATCCCCAACGACTCCGCCGCGGCGCTCATCCTGCTGGAGCACCATTGGGCCGTCCCCCTCCGCGACGCGATCGCCCGCGCAGGCGGGTTCCGCATCAGCGACGGGTTCATCAGCCCCGCCGACCTGATCGCCATCGGCCTGCTGGCCGAGGACGAGGCCGAGGAGCACGCCCTCGAGCAGGCCTCGTAACGCCCACCATCAACGACGAAGACCAAGGAGCCAGCCATGTTCGCCGCACGCAGAGTCGCCCGCCGCACCAGCCGCCGGGTCAGCCGGCGCTAGAAGATCCCCCCACGATGACCGCGGCCGCGCGATGATCACGCGGCCGCGGTGCGTCGTGTGCTGGACCGGCTCAGGCGCCTTCGGGTGCCTTGGCGAGCTCGTAGACGATGATGATCGACAGCGCGAAGATGCACAGCGACCAGAACGGGTAGGCGGGGATCGACAGCAGCGCGCTGATCGATGTCAGCGCGGCGGCGAAGATGCCCACCCAGCGGCCGAAGCCGCCGCCGGAG
>JADGPM010000222.1 GCA_017882425.1 Solirubrobacteraceae bacterium | reverse complement strand
CGCTCGACAGCGGCCCCGAGCTGCGCGGCGATCGCTTGCTGGTCGCCACCGGCCGGCGCCCGCGCACCGCCGCGATCGGCCTGGAGACCGTCGGCATCGAGGTCGACGCCCACGGCATCCCCGTGGACGCGTCACTGCGCGCCGGCGAGCGGCTGTGGGCGATCGGCGACGTCACCGGCCTGCTGGCGTTCACCCACGTCGGCAAGTACCAGGGCGAGATCGTCGCGGCCAACATCCTCGGCGAGCCGCGCGAGGCCCACTACGACGCCGTGCCACGGGTCGTCTACACCGACCCGCAGGCGGGGGCGGTCGGTGCGACCGAGGCCCGCTTCAGCGCGACCGCAGCCGTGTCCGAGGTCTCCAAGACCGCCACCTACACGCGCGCGTACGCGACGTCGACCGGGTTCCTTACGCTCCTGTCCGACGGCGAGCGGCTCACGGGCGCCTATGCGCTGGGTCCCGAGGCCGGCGAGTGGCTGCAGCAGGCCACGCTCGCCATCCGCGCCGGCGTGCCACTCGACGTGCTGCGCGACACCATCCAGCCCTTCCCGACGTTCTCGGAGATCTACGTCGCCGCGCTGAAGGCGCTCCGCGCCGAGATCACGGTCGCGCGCCAGCCGGCCGGGCACGACGACGGGCAGGCGGCGAGCCCTACGAGCTGACACGCCCCGCACCATCGTGGAATCCCTGGTCGAGTTCGAGGTCAACGCTCCGGAGGGAACTCCGGACTCCGAGACCTACCTGGTCGGATGAGCCCGGCGCCAAGAGTCGCGGTCATCACCGGTGCCTCGCAGGGCATCGGCGCCGGCCTGGCGGCTGCGTTCCGTCGTGCCGGGTATGCCGTCGTCGCCACCTCGCGCTCGATCCGCCCCTCCGACGAGTCCGACTTCGTCACGGTGCAGGGTGACATCGCAGACGCCGAGACTGCGGGGCGCGTCGTGGAGCAGGCGGTCGATCGGTTCGGGCGGATCGACAGCCTGATCAACAACGCGGGCATCTTCATCGGCAAGCCCTTCACGGACTACACGCTCGACGACTATGCCGCGGTCACCGCCGTGAACATGGACGGGTTCTTCCACATCACCCAGCGCGCCATCCGTCAGATGGTCTCCCAGGGCGGCGGCCACATCGTCAACATCACCACCAGTCTCGTCGACCACGCCAGCAGCACCCGGCCCGCCGCGCTGGCGGCCCTCACCAAGGGCGGACTGGCCGCCGTGACCCGCTCGCTCGCCACCGAGTACGCGTCACGCGGCGTACGGGTCAACGCGGTCGCCCCAGGAGTCATCCGGACCGCCGTGGACGACCCCACGTCCTACGACGGCATGGCCGGCCTTCACCCCGTTGGCCGGATCGGCGAGATCAGCGACGTCGTCGACGCGATCCTCTATCTCGAACGGGCCACCTTCGTCACCGGCGAGACCCTGCACATCGACGGGGGCCAGGTCGCCGGACACTGATGACCGCCGGACGCGGAGACACGACCATGATGCCAACACGAACCTCCGGAGGTTCAACATGAGCAGCACCGACCTGGGCAGCAGCGACGCGAGCGGGATCGCGAGCGTGAAGAACCTCGACATGAAGCTCGAGGTGGTTGTCATCCCCGTTTCGGATGTCGACCGCGCGAAGGAGTTCTACGCAAGCCTCGGCTGGAGGCTTGACGCCGACGTCGCCGCCGGGGACGACTTCCACCTGGTCCAGGTCACGCCTCCGGGTTCCGGCTGCTCGGTCCAATTCGGCACGAACATCACGTCGGCCACGCCCGGTTCGGCCCAGGGCCTGTACCTGATCGTCCCCGACGTCCAGGCTGCGCGCGACGAGCTCGTTGCCCGCGGTGTCGAGGTCAGCGAGGTGTTCCACGAAGGGACGCGAGGCGCTCGGTTCCACCAGGCGGCGACCGGTCGCGTGAGCGGCCCTGCGCCCGACCGCGGCAGCTACCGCTCCTTCGCCTCGTTCAGCGATCCCGACGGCAACAGCTGGCTGTTCCAGGAGGTCACGACGCGGCTGCCCGGCCGTATCGACACGGCTGAGACGTCCTTTGCGTCGGCGAGCGATCTGGCGAGCGCGCTTCGGCGCGCGTCGGCCGCCCACGGCGAGCACGAGGAGCGCACGGGCGAGGCAGACCCGAATTGGCCCGACTGGTACGCCGAGTACATGGTGGCGGAGCAGGCGGGGGAGGAACTGCCCGCGTGAGCGACGACTGAGAGCCCGGCATCGCCCGCTCACGAAGCCCCCTGTCGACCGGGGGCTTCGGCGTTTCCGGGCGCGCAACCGAGAACGACGGCCCAGGCGGCGGCCCCCCCCTTGTAACAGACTCTTCCCGCCGCCCAGGGCCTCGGCGCGAGCATACGCTCGGCACTCGCGCTGACGCAAGCATCAGACGTACGGCCCCGGAACGACATCGGCCCGTCGCGCGGAGGAGGAGAGCTGCGACGGGCCGGTGGTGTCGTTGCTACGGGTCCACGACCCCCCTCGGCAGATCGGTTCGAGGACTTGAGCGCACATGGACGAGCGATCGGGGGCGCGGAGCGGCTAGCGTCAGGCCATGCCCGAAGCCCGTCCGCAGACCCAGATCCTCCTCAGCAGCGGCAAGACGCTGAACGTCGTCGAGACGCGGAAGGAGGCCGTCGATGCGGTCGTCGGCTCGGCGTTCGGCGAGTTCACGCTCGTCACGGGCGCCCGCGCGACGGTGATGAGCCAGCACGTCGTCGCGGTCTTCGACTACGGCCGCGCGGACGGCGTCTGAGCTTTGCCGATCCTTTCCGCGGACTGGGGGAGGATCGTCGGCGCAGGACCTCTGATGGGACAATCGAGGGGCCGCGCTGAGATGCGCGGCTCCTCGTCGTCCTGGATCTGCCGGCACGTCGCGGCGACGACGCCCGTGCGCAGATAGAGTCCGCCGGCAACGCATTCCCACATCGAAAGGCCGGTCCTCAGTGGTTCTTGCTTCATATCAGTTGGGAGACGCGCTTCTCACCGTCGCCGCGATCTTCTTCTTCGTCATCTGGATCTGGATCCTCGTCGTGATCCTGTCCGACCTCTTCCGTGATCACGAGCTGTCGGGGTGGCTCAAGGCCGTCTGGGTCCTGTTCCTCGTCTTCATCCCGTTCCTCACGGCGCTCGTCTACCTGATCGCACGCGGCCACGGGATGCGCGACCGCGCCATCGCCGAGCAGGCGGAGGCCAAGAAGCAGTTCGACCAGTACGTGCAGACCCAGGCCGCGACGGCATCGCCGGCCGAGGAGCTGCACAAGCTCTCGGACCTGAAGGACAAGGGTGCGATCTCCCAGGAGGAGTTCGACGCGGCGAAGGCCAAGCTCCTCGCCTAGCACTCCGTCCCCACATGTCCGCCGTCCGCTTCTGCGACCGGCTCGACTTCGCGATCGGCTGGATCCACCCGGATCCTGCCTGGATGGCGCGGGCCGGGCACGCGGTCCGCAGCGGCGGCGGCGTGTGGGTGATCGACCCGCCGGATGGCGATGGGGTCGAGGAGCGCATCCGCGCGCTGGGTGAACCGGCGGGCGTCGTGCAGCTGCTCGACCGCCATCCGCGGGACTGCGCCGTCATGGCGCGGCGACTGGGCGTCGACCTGCACGTGCTGCCCTTCGGCGGCGTGGACGGGGCGCCGTTCGACGTCGTCAGCGTCGTGCGCCGCTGGCGCTGGCAGGAGGCGGCGCTGTGGTTCCCCGCCGAGCGCACGCTCGTCTGTGCGGACGCCCTGGCCAACGCCCCCGGCTACAGCGCGCCCGAGGAGGCCGTCGGGGTGCACCCGATGCTGCGTGTGCTCGCGCCGCGCGTCCTGACGACGTTCCCCGCCGAGCACCTGCTGCTGGGGCACGGCGAGGGCCTCCACGGGCCGCAGGCGAAGGCGGCGATCGACGCCGCGTTCGACGGGCCGGTGCGCCGGCTCCCCGCGTGGGGGATCGCGCAGGCCCGCCGCGTGCTGGCGTAGCTCGTTCCCGCCGCGCCGCCTACAGCTTCGCCCGCAGCACCGCGCTCAGCTCGCTGACGGCCGCCGACGAGGCGCGGCCCACCCCGACCATGTTCACGAAGCCGTGGACGAGGCCGCGCTGGCGGCGCTGCGTGACCGCCACGCCCGCCTCGCGCAGGCGCGCCGCGTACGCCTCGCCCTCGTCGCGAAGCGGGTCGAAGCCGGCCGTCACGACGTACGCGGGCGCGACCTCGCCGAGGTCCTCGGCGAGCAGCGGGGAGATCCGCGGGTCGCTGCGTTCGTCGCCCGCGGGGACGAAGTGCCCGGCGTACCAGTCCATGTCGGCCTCTGTGAGGAAGAAGCCCTCACCGAAGAGCCGGTAGGAGTCGCTCTTGGCGCTCAGGTCGGTGACGGGGTAGATCAGCAGCTGGAACGCCGGCGCCGGTCCGCCGTCGCGCGCGCACGTCAGCGCGGTGACCGTCGACAGGTGCCCGCCGGCGCTGTCGCCGCCGACGGCGATCCGCTTCGGATCGGCGCCCAGGGCGTCCGCCCGCGCGGCGACGTCGCGGAAGGCCGCCAGGGCGTCGTCGACCGGTGCGGGGAACGGATGCTCGGGCGCGAGGCGGTAGTCGACCGAGAGCACGCGGACGCCGGCGCGGTCGGCGATCGTGCGGCACGGCGCGTCGTGGCTGTCGCGATCCCCGACGACCCAGCCGCCGCCGTGGAAGTAGACGAGCAACGGGCCGGGCTCGTCACTCGCGCGCTCGAGCGGGACGTACAGCCGCGCGGGCAGCGGGCCTGCGGCGCCGGCGACGGTCAGCTCCTGGACACGGGCCATCGCGACCGGCGTCCCCGCGACGCTCCTGGCGGTGCGCAGGATCTCGGCGCGGGCGAGCGCCGGGGTGAGATCGGGCAGCGCAGGGGCGGGGTCGGCCTCCATCAGGCGCAGCAGGAGCTGGATCTCGTGGTCGAGCACCTGCCCGTCGCGCCGGATCGGGGCGCCGCCGGCGAGGCGGCGCTGAGCGCTCGCGGGCAGGGCGAGCAGCGCCCGCACCGCTGCCGATTCCGTGCGCTCGCGCAGCGTCATCCGGGCGGGGGCATCGATCACCGCGCAAGCCTATCCGCGCCTCGTGCCGGCACCACCGCGCGACGTCCGCTCGGCGCGTCGTGTGGATCTCTCAGACGGAGCCCTCGACGGCGGACTCGGTCAGCGTCGGTGACCGCTCGGCATCGGGCTGGTCGGGTGCGACGTCCTGGTCGAGGAACTCGAGCAGCGCGCGGTTGAAGGTCAGCGGGCGCTCGAACATCGGCACGTGACCGGTGTCCTCGAGGATCAGCGTCGCCGCGTGCGGGATGTGCCGGGCGAACTCGTAGGCGTCACCGACCGGGACGAGGATGTCCTCGGTGCCCTGGACGATCAGCGTCGGGCAGGCGATCTCGCCCAGGCGGCCGGTGATGTCGTAGCTGCTGAGCGCGTCGAAGGCGGGAACGAAGCCGGGCGAGCCGACCGATCCCAGCTGCTCGGCCAGCAGATCCTTCTGCAGGCGCGACGGGTAGCGCGCGACGACGCCGAAGCCCAGCGCCGTGAAGCCGGGGCGCGTCAGCATGCGCCGCGCCGACTCCGGCGTCCCGCGGGTCGCGGTGACGAACGAGCGCGCGAACCGCTCGCTCGCGCGGTTCTGGGAGATGGTCAGCGATGTGATGCCTGCGGCATCGACGAGGACCGCGCGCTCGACGCGCTGCGGCGTGCGGATCGCGAGCTCCGCGGTCGTGAACCCGCCCATCGAGTTGCCGACGACGGCGACCGGGCCCAGGCCGAGCTGCTCGCAGAGCCGGTCGACGGTGGCGGCGAAGTTCGTGATCGAGATCGTCTCGCGCGGCATCTGCGACCGGCCGAACCCGGGCAGGTCGAGCGCGATGACGCGCCGCGTCTGCGCGACGGCCGGGACGTTCTCCAGCCAGTTCTGCCAGCAGCCGCCGAGGCCGTGGATGAAGACGACCGTGCTCGCGCCGCTGCCCATGTCGACGTAGTTGACGGCCGCGCCGTCGATCTCCGCCCGATGGGTGTGGGCGGGCCAGTCGACCTCGCGCCAGCCGGGGGTCGCACTGACGCCGTACTCGGCGTCAGCGCGGCGCTGGGCTGCGCGCCAGGACACCGGCCTCGAGGGTGAGGGCCAGATCGTGCGCAGCGGACCGCGTCGGTAGAGGCGAGGGTCGGTGCGTGAAGCCATGCCGAGACGGTACCGGAGCCGTCCGGCGGGTCGGACGGCCGGTTGCGCCGGGCGACGACCGCTACGCGCGCTTGCGCACGCGGATGACGCAGTTCCAGGTCGCGACCTCGCGCAGCCCGGGGACGCTGACGATGAAGCGCAGGCGCGGCCAGTAACGCGGCTCGACGCGCTCGACGATCAGGGCCGGATCCGCTTGGACGAGGGCAATGGTCGGCCCGACGTGCACGGCCCACAGGCCGTCGCCGTAGGGGTTCTTGCGCGGCTGGCCGTGGCGGCGCACGTAGGCCTTCGGGCCGCGTTCCGGGCCGAGGTAGTGGTAGGGCGACATGTCGTGCCCGCCCCACGGCGAGTACCAGTTCGTCCACGAGATGTAGCCCCAGCCGCGGGGCTTCAGCACGCGCGAGATCTCGCGCAGCACCGCGGGCGTGTTCGGCGTGTGCTCGAGCAGGTTCGAGCAGAAGACGCCGTCGAAGCTCGCGTCCTCGAACGGGAGGTCGCCGGCGTCGGCGAGGACGTACCCGGCGGGGGCCTCGCCGGCGAGCCGCAGCTCGTCCTCGGAGTTGTCGACCGGGACGACGTCCGCGCCGGCGGCCGCGAACGCCCGCGTGTAGAAGCCGGGGCCGCAGCCGAGGTCGGCGATGCGCTGCCCGGCGAGTGGGCCCACGCGCCGGTCGAGGTCGGCGACCGCCTCGCGCGCCAGCACGGTGTAGAAGGGCTCGGGGTCGGTCTGTTCGGCGCGCCACAGGGTCCACAGCTGGCGCACGCGCGCAGCGCCGTGCAGCTCGGGCGGGTCGGTCACGGGCGCGGGCATCGGCGCGGCACAGTAGCGGCGCGCGTCAGCCGAGCGCGCCGAGGAGGCGCTCGAGGTCGCCGGCGTCGTTCCACGCGCCGACGGACGCGCGCACATACGGCGTCGTCGGGAGGTTGCGCACGACGACGCCGGCCTGTGCCAGGCGCGCGGCCTCCGCGGGGGGATCCTCGGACTCCCAGGAGACGAGCGTGGTCGCGCCGCGCGGTGCGACCACGCGCCCGTGCTCGCGCAGGCCGTCGGCGAGGCTCGCGGCGAGCGCCGCGGCGCGCTCGTGCACCGCGGCCCAGCCGAACCCCTCGAGCACGTCGTGCGCGGCGAGCGCGACCTCCATCTGCTCGACGGCGATCGTCGTCGCGTCGTGGCGGCGTGCGTCCGGCCACGGCGTCGCCTGCAGGCCGGCGTTCGCGTCGGCGAGGTTCGCGTAGGCGAGGCCCTGGGGCTCGACGCGACCGGACCACTGCGGGGCGATCCAGAGCATCCCGGTGCCGACCGGCCCGCACATCCACTTCTGCCCGGAGCCCGCGTAGAACGCGCAGCCGAGCGCGTCGACGTCGACCGGGACGGCGCCGATGCCCTGCGCGCCGTCGAGCAGCACCGGGATGTCGAGTTCCGCCAGGTCGGCGGGGGCGAGCGCGCCGGTCGTCCAGCTGACGTGCGAGCACGCCACCAGCGCCGTCTGCGGCTCCACGGCGCCGGCCAGATCGGCCAGCGGCGCGGTGCGGATCGTGATGCCGCGACGCTCGCGCAGGGTGATCAGCGGGCCCAGCAGGCCGGGATGCTCGTCGGGGGCTGTGAGCACCTCGTCGCCCGGCTTCAGGTCGAGGCCGCCGAGCACGCGGACGATGGACTCGGTCGTGCAGGTCGTCAGCGCCACGTCGGCGGGATCCGCAGCGAGCAGCCGCGCGTACGCGTCGCGCAGCCGCGGGGTGATCGCCATGTAGCGCTCGTAGTACCCCTTGCTGCGCCCCTCGGTCCCGGCCCGCTCCCAGCCGGAGCGGGCCTGCTCGAGCGCCGCGTGCGACAGCGGGCCGCAGGTGCCCGCGTTCAGGTAGGCGGTGTGCTCGAGGACCGGGTGGGCGGCGCGGAGGGCGGCGGCATCCATCGCCCGGATGCTACGGCCCCGTCGCTGCGGCTCAGCGCCCGCAGACGGGCCAGGGCGCGGCGCCCGAGCGCGCGTAGAGCAGCGCTGCGCGGCGGTACTGCTCGGCCGCCGGCGCTGCCGCGGGGTCGCCGTGCCCGCCGACCGACGCCCAGGTACCGGCGTCGAACTGGAAGAGGCCGCGGTAGGTGCCGCTGGCGTCGACCGCCTGCGGGTTGCCGCCGGATTCGCACGCAGCGATCGCGGTCAGCGCGGCGGGAATCGCGACGTCGGGGGCGCCGCCGGTGCGGCGCAGCTCGCGCACGAGACGGCGCAGGTGGGCGGCCTGCGCGTGCAGGCGCGGGGTGGACCAACCGGCGAAGGCGGCGCGGTG
>JADGPM010000221.1 GCA_017882425.1 Solirubrobacteraceae bacterium | reverse complement strand
CTCCGCGAGCCGCTCCGGCGGCGCCCGGCGGCGCCCGGCGAGCACCGGCGGCGTGCGCGTGCGCCGGCTGGCCCGAGCCGGCGACGACGGCTTCCACAGCGATCTCGTCCCCGGCCTGCACGCGAGCGCCGATGCCCACTGCCTCGCCGAGGAGCTGGCGTTCGCCTCCGCGCGACTCGACGAGCTGCGCGGCGCCGCGCCGCCCGGCCTCTACGGCGAGGCGCAGAGCACCGGCGGGGAGGAGGGCCTGTGGCTCGCGTTCCTCATCGCCTACATCGGCCCGCTGGACGGCGAGGGCGATCCGTTCGCCGAGATCGCGCGAGTCCACACGACGTGGGCGAGTGGCGAGGTGCCCGACCTCGAGGGCACGCGCATCGGCCCCCGCGGTGCATGGGAGCCCGCCCGCCGCAGCGACACCCTGGTGGCCTACCGCGCCTGGGCCGCCCGCGCCGGCTCGCAGGCGGCGGGGCTGACCGGTGAGCCCGGCTGGACCCCCGAGCGGCGCTTCGAGCGCGGGTTCGAGCGCCTCGCGCTGCCCGGCCTCGCGCGCGCGGCGCGCTACGAGTTCCTGCTGACGGCTGGTGCCCTCGGCCTGGCGCAGGCGCGGCCCTCCTCGCTGCACCTGCTCGCCGATCCGCGCGACCCGACCGTCAGCGCCGCCAAGCGCGTCTTCGGCATCGGCGACGTCCTGCTCGTCCAGCGCCGTGCGGGCGAGCTCGCGGCCCGGACGGCGCTGCCGATCGCCGCGCTGGACCTCGCCCTGCTGAACTGGGCGCGGCGGACCGACGACCCGGTCGCGGCGCGGATCGCCTCGGGTGCGACCGTCGCCCCGGATCCCGACGTCGTCGCGCTCGTGGCGAGCGCGCTCGGGCTGGATGCCGGGTCCGCCGACGAGCCCGCGCCGGACCTTCCCCCACACGAGTGATCGATTCCACGCCGCCGTGGAATCACTCCTCTAGAGGTCGAGCGCGTCCGGCATGTCGTCGTCCTCGTCCGGGACGACGAGCGAGGTTCCGTGCGGCGTCTCGGCGTCCTCGATGTCGCCGTCGGGGTCGATCCACTTCAGCTTGATCTCGACCTCGACCTCGACGCCGTCGAGGTCCTCCTCCTGCTTGATCTCGAACTCGTACTCGAGCTGGTCGGGTACGTCCAGGGACGTGCCGGCGAGGTCCAGCGCCCCGGCTTCGATCTCGTCGGCAAGCTCGCGCAGGTGCTCGGCGGCCTCTGCCCGATTCGCCGACGAGGTCTCGCGTTCCGTGTGATGCGGCATGCCTGGTGTCTACCACACGAGCCACACGATTCCTGTGCATCCGGGCGTGATCCGGGCAGGCGGAGCGGCCGTAGAATCGACGTCATGGCGGTCGCCGATCCCCAGCACGTCCCGCTGCGCGCGCCCGCGAGACGCACGCTGCTCGGCGAAGCCGCCAGCGCGCTCGAGATGACCCGTCTGGGTCGGCGCGCGATCACCCTGGCCCGCCAGCCGCGCGGGCGCGGGGAGCCGGTCCGTCTGTTCCCGGGCTTCAGCGCGGGCGACGCGTCGACCGCCGCCCTGCGCGGGTACCTCGGGCGGCTGGGCTATGACGCCCGCGGCTGGGGGCTCGGTCGCAACACCGGCGACGTCCCGGCGCTCCTGGAGCGGGCGACGGCCGCGGTCGCGCACGACGCGCAGGACCTCGGGCAGCGGCTGCACCTCATCGGCTGGAGCCTGGGCGGCGTGATCGCGCGGGAGGTCGCGCGCGATCGCCCCGATCTCGTCGAGCAGGTGATCACCTTCGGCTCGCCGATCGTGGGCGGCCCGCGCTACACCGCGCTCGCGCACCTGTACGCGGCGGAGCGCATCGCGGCGATCGAGGCCGGCATCCGCGACCGCAGCGCGACGCCGATCGGCGTCCCGGTCACGGCGATCCACAGCCGCCGCGACGGCATCGTCGGCTGGCGTGCCTGCATCGACCATGTCACGCCGGGCGTGGAGAACGTCGAGGTCCGCAGCACGCACATCGGCATGGGGATCGACCCCGACGTCTGGGAGATCATCGCGCAGCGCCTGCCGGCGGCTCGCGCGCGCTGAACCGCGGCTCAGCGCGCGGCGATGAGCGCCTGCAGGACGTAGTCGATGCCGAAGACGAGCTCCGCGTCGTCGTCCCAGCGCGTGCGCCCGCCCAGTGTCCGGACCTGGCCCCCGAGAAAGCCGAGCGGCGGGCGGGCGCCGACGCCCCCCAGCACGGCGGCGAGCACGCGGCGCCCCAGCGGCGCCCACCGCGCGGGCGTGTCGCACGCCCCCGGCTGCGCGCGGCACGCTGCGCCGAGGCGCAGCAGCCCGAGCGCGGTCACCGCGGCGGCCGAGACGTCGGGTCGCGCGCCGGGGCCCGCGGCATAGTCCCAGGGCGGTATGCCGGAGGCCGGCAGGTGCGCGGCGACGAAGCGGGCGACGCGTTCGGCGTCGGCGGTCAGGCCGCGGTCGCGCAGGTCGCGGCCCAGCGCGGCGAAGCCCGCCAGCGCCCAGCCCTGGCCCCGGGACCAGGCGCTGGTGGCGGTCAGGCCCTGGCGGCGGTGGTAGCCGAGGAAGGCGCCGTCCGAGCGGCGGTCGAGCATCGACTGGATCGCCGCGCCGTCGCGGCGCAGCAGACGGCCGGCGAGGAGTCGCGCATCGCGGCGCGCGAGGTCCGCGTACACGGGGCGTCCGGTCACGCGGGTCGCCCACGGGAGGATCTCGAGGTTCATCACGCTGTCGATGATGGTCTCGGCGTCCGGCCCGCTCGCGTCGGTGGGCAGGGTGCCGAAGGCGCTGTTCGAGTCCGTCAGTGCGACGAGCGTGTCGGCGGCGGTGACGACGCTTGCGCGCAGCCGCGGGCACACGGCCGGCACGTGGGACACGTGGCCGCACAGGCGCCGGTATGCGACCAGTGAGGAGCGCCCGTAGATGAAGCCGACATCGTGGATCGGCGTTCGCTCCCGACCGAGGTTCGCGAGTGTGGCCGCGAGCGCCCAGCGGCGGAACACCCCGCCGGCGGGTGCCAGCGTCTCGGCGTCCCACAGCGCGCCCGGCCAGAACCCGCTGGTCCAGCCTCGGTCGAAGCGCAGGCGTCCGTCCAGCCCGGTCCCCAGCGGGAACCGGCCGGGTGGGGTCGCTGCGTGCAGGGCCGTGAGGCGCTGGAGCAGCAGCCCGGCCGGCGCGCGCCGCGGGTCCAGCAGGAGGTCGCGAACCGGCGCCGCGCCGTGCAGCGCCAGGCTGCTCCCGCCACCAGGGACCGGGACCGTCCGGCCGTCGATGCTCAGCAGCGCTCGCCGGCCTCCGAGGATCTCCACGTGGCGCAGGTCGGGAAGGCCCGCCGCCGGTGCCGCGAGCGTCCGGTCGCGTCCCCGAGAGCTGACCACGACGGTGCCGCCGCGCGTGGCGTGCAGCCGGACGATCGCGCCGGCGCCGAGATCGATCGCCAGCTCCCGGCCGCCGGTCAGCTGTGTGTCGAACGACGCGGTCCACGGGCCGGGCGGCGCGATGTCCCCGGCACCGGGGCGGGCGATGAGCCGGACCCAGGCCGAGCCCGCACGGGTCGCCGGCGGGCGCCGCGTGGCGGCAAGGCCGG
>JADGPM010000220.1 GCA_017882425.1 Solirubrobacteraceae bacterium | reverse complement strand
TCAGCGCGGGCGCGATGTGCTGGTTCGAGCAGGGGCTCACGCGCTCGGCCGGCGCGGCCGCGCCGGCACCCGGGCTCGGCTTCCTGGGCGGCTCGTTCTCGGTGCACCGCGACAGCGAGCCCGAGCGTCGGCCGGCGTTCCTGGAGGCCGTCGAGACCGGGACGCTGGGGCCCGGCTGGGCGGCGGACGACGGCGCCGGGATCGTCTTCAGCGCCGGGCACGTCGAGCGCGTCGTCAGCGCGCGGGCGGGCGCCGGCGTCTCGCGCGTCGAACTGGTCGACGGGATGGCCGTCGAGCGCGAGCTCGAGGTCGAGCGGCTCGGGACGCCCGGCACGCGCGTCCAGCAGGACGCCGCCGTGCGCGAGCTGCGCGCGGTGCGGGGCATGCGCGGCCGCGGGGTGGGCGCGCGGCGCTGAGCGCCGGTCACTCGCCCTGCACGGTCGCCAGCAGCGTGCGCGCGCCGCCGCGGTCGCGGTGCTCGCAGAGGTACAGGCCCTGCCACGTCCCGAGCGCGAGCCGCCCCGCGGACACCGGCAGCGTCAGCTCGGGCCCGGTCAGCACGGCCTTCGCGTGGGCGGGCATGTCGTCGGCGCCCTCCAGCGTGTGCGTCCAGGGGAAGTCCTCGGGCGCCAGCACGTCGAGCCAGGTGCGCAGATCGCGGCGCACGTCGGGCGAGGCGTTCTCGTTCAGCGCCAGCGAGGCGGAGGTGTGCTGCAGCAGCAGGTGGCAGAGGCCGACGCCCAGGCCCTCCAGCTCGGGCAGCGCGCGCGTCACCTCGCGCGTGATGAGGTGCACACCGCGCGGCTGGGCGTGCAGGACGATCTCGCGCTGGAGCCACATGGGATGAAGCTAGCCGACCGCCGGCCGTCTAGGTTCTGACGCATGAGCGCCCAGCCGAACGTCCTCGTGATCCTCACCGACCAGCTGCGCTGCCCGCCCCCGTACGAGTCCGAGGAGCTGGCGGCGTGGCGCCGCGAGCACACGCCGGGCCAGGAGCGCCTGCGGTCCACGGGGATCTCGTTCACGCGCCACTACCCGATGGCCTCGGCCTGTGCGCCCAGCCGCGCCTCGCTGCTGACCGGCCACTATCCCTCGCTGCACGGCGTCTCGCAGACCGACGGCCTGGCGAAGAGCCCCGAGAGCGAGGACATGTTCTGGCTCGCCCCCGACACGGTGCCCACGCTCGGCGACTGGTTTCGCGCGGGCGGCTATCGGACGTTCTACAAGGGCAAGTGGCACGCCTCGCACGCGCATCTGGACGCCCCGGACGGCGAGGGTTACCTGCTGTCGATCGACGACGACGGCAGGCCGCAGCCCGAGAACATCGAGCGCTACATCGAGGCCGGCCTGCTCGACGACTACGGCTTCTCGGAGTGGGTCGGCCCCGAGCCCCACGGCCTGGGCCGGCACAACATGGGGACCGTCAAGGATCCGTTCACCGCCGACGAGACGATCGCGCTCCTGCAGCGCCTCGACGCCGACGCGGACCGGACGCCGTGGCTGACGGTCTGCTCGTTCCTCAACCCGCACGACGACTCGTACTTCGGCCTCGTGGGCCTGAAGGAGGGCCTGCGCTACCACCCCTCCGAGGTGGCGCACGTCGACCAGGCGCCGACCCGCCATGAGGACCTCTCGACCAAGCCGCGCTGCCAGCAGAGCATCGTCGACCTCTGGAGCAGGATGGCGGCTCCGCAGCCCTGGATCGAGACGCACCTGAAGTTCTACTACCAGCTGCAGGCCACGGTCGACGAGCAGATCACGCGGGTGCTGGACGCGCTGCAGGCCAGCGGCGCGCACGAGAACACGATCGTCGTCTTCAGCTCCGACCACGGCGACATGCAGGGCGCGCACGGCGGGTTCCACGAGAAGTGGCACAACGCGTACGAGGAGTCGCTGCGCGTGCCCTTCGTCGTCTCCAGTCCGCTGCTGCCCGGCGGGGAGCGTGAGCTCACCATCCCCACGAACCACGCGGACCTGATCCCCACGCTGCTGGGGCTCAGCGGGATCGACCCGGACGCGGCGCTCGCGCGGCTGCAGGCCGGCCACCGCGACGCACGGTCGCTCGTCGGGCGCGATCTCTCGGCCGCGATCCGCGCCGCCGAGCCGCTCGCCGCGACCGAGCCCATCCTGTTCATGACCGACGACGAGATCAGCGAGGGCGGCGAGAAGGGCGCGAGCCCGGTCGCCGGACTCGCGCGCCGGCTGCACATGCTCGCGACCGTCGAGCAGCCCAACCACATCGAGACCGTCGTCGCCGAGGTCCCCGTCGACGGGGACGTGCACCTCGTGAAGTTCTCGCGCTACCACGACAACCAGCAGTTCTGGACCGTCCCGGCGCAGCGCGACGAGCGTCTGCGCGGGCGCAAGACGATCACGGTGACCGAGCCCGAGGCCGACGAGTTCGAGCTCTACGACCTCACCCTCGACCCGACCGAGGTGCGCAACCTCGCCCACCCGAGCAACGCCGACGACGCCTCGCGCGCGCTGCAGCAGCGGATGACGATGCTGCTCGTCGAGCAGCTCGACGCCAAGCGCCTGACGCCGTCGGCCGGCGCGGTCCCGGGTTACCGGCCGCCGGCGGTCGCCTAGCCGCGTGCGACGCGGAAGCCGAGGTTCCCGGTCGAGCTGTCCGGCGTGTTGGAGCTGCGCGCGTCGACGCGGTAGCGGTTGCAGTAGGAGGCGTGGCAGAGGTAGGAGCCGCCGCGCATGACCCGCGCCGCCCCGGCCGGCGGGCCCGGCGGGTCCGTGCGCGGACTGCGGGCGTACCAGCCGGGGTCGAACCAGTCGGCCGTCCACTCCCAGACGTTGCCGGTCATCTGGTGCAGGCCGTGCCCGTTGGGCTCGAACGCGGTGACCGGTGCCGTCCCGAGGTACCCGTCAGCGGCGGTGTTCTGGGCGGGGAACGTGCCCTGGAAGACGTTCATGCGGTGCTCGCCGCCGGGTTCGAGGTCGTCGCCCCACGGGAAGCGGCGCTGCACGAGGCCGCCGCGAGCTGCGTACTCCCACTCGGCCTCGGTCGCCAGGCGCGATCCCGTCCACGCGCAGAATGCGCGCGCGTCGTTCCACGAGACGTGGACGACCGGGTGGTCGCGGCGCTCGTCGACCGCGGTGTCCGGACCCTCGGGGTGCGCCCAGTCGGCGCCCTCGACCTGGCGCCACCACTCCGCGCCGACCACGGCGCGCGTGGGCGGGAAGTCCTCGGGCAGGAACATCGTGAAGACGAACGACCAGCCGAACGTCTCGGCCTCGGTGCGGTGCCCGGTCGCTTCCACGAACGCGGCGAACTGCTCGTTCGTGACCGCGCAGCGCCCGATCGAGAACGGCGTGAGCGCGACCTCGTGCGCCGGCCCCTCGCCGTCCGCGGGGTAGCCGTAGCGCTGGTCGGTGCCCATCGTGAACGTGCCGCCGGGAAGGGCGACGAGGTCGTCCGCGAGGAGGCCCGCGCCGCCGGGGGTGCCGGGCGTCCTCTCGGGAGCAGCGTCGGCGGCGGGGGTCTCGCGCCCGCTGTCCGGGGCGCAGCAGGCGTCGGTCATGCGCAGATGAGAGCAGACATCGCTCAGGCGGGCGGGCCGAGCAGCCGGGCGATCCGCATGTCGACGCGCCCTCCGACGAGCGGGACGCCCTCGGCGTCGAGCAGACGGCGCTGGCGCTCGCCCATCGCGAGCGAGCCGTCGGCGCGCACGACGCGGTGCCACGGGAGCGCCGAGTCGCTGTTCGATCGCAGCACGGTGCCGGTGAACCGCGGGGCCTGCGGGCACAGGTCGCCGTAGGTGGCGACGAAGCCCTCGGGGATCGCGCGCACCCGCTCGACGATCTCCGCGGCCCGCGTGTCCTTGCCCGCCATGCGCGGACGGTAGCGTCCGCGCATGCTCCTGCGCACAGGCACGTACTCCATCGTCGCGCGCGACGCGGCAAGCGGCGCGCTCGGCGTCGCCGTCCAGTCGCACTGGTTCGCCGTCGGGCCGATCGTCCCGTGGGCGAGGCCGGGTGTGGGCGCGGTCGCCACCCAGGCGACCGCCGAGCCGGCCTACGGGCCGCACCTGCTCGACCTGCTGGAGGCCGGCACGCCAGCACCCGACGCGCTCGCGCGGCTGCTCGCCGACGACGGGTCCGCCCGCTACCGGCAGGTCGCCGTGGTCGACGCCGCCGGCCGCGTGGCGGTGCACACCGGCGAGCGCTGCATCGCGCACGCAGGTGACTGCGCCGGCGCCGGGTTCAGCGCCCAGGCGAACATGATGGCCTCGCCCGACGTGTGGCCGGCGATGGCCTACGCCTTCGAGTCGGCCCCCGGCAGCCTTGCCCGCCGGCTCGCCGCAGCGCTGCACGCCGCTGAGGCCCACGGCGGCGACGTGCGCGGGCGCCAGTCGGCGGCCCTGCTCGTCGTTCCGGCCGCGGGGGAGGCGTGGGAGGCGGCCACGGACCTGCGCGTAGACGACAGCGACGAGCCGCTGGCCGAGCTCGACCGCCTGCTCGACCTGCGCGATGCCTACGAGCTGGCCAACGAGGGCGACGAGCTTGCGGGCGCGGGGCGCCACGTCGAGGCGGGCGACCGCTACACCCGCGCCAGCGCGCTGGCGCCCGACAGCCACGAGCTGCTGTTCTGGGCCGGGCTGGCAGCGGCGCAGGCGGGGGACATGCAGACGGCGCTGGCCCGGGTGGAGCGCGCGATCGAGCTGCGGCCCTCGTGGCGGGAGCTGCTCGACCGCCTGGAGCCGGACATCGCCCCGTCGGCGGGCGCGGTGCGGGAGGCGCTCGCCGGGTAGCGGCTCCACGCCATGTCCCGGGCGGTCGTAGTTGTACGTGCAACAGCATCTGCTATGTTGCTTGCGCACGCAACTACCACCTTCGGAAGGAGCTCCCATGAGCGCAACGGACACCGCCACCTGGACCCTCGACACCGTCCACTCGACCGCTGATTTCACGGTCAAGCACATGGTCGTCGCGACGTTCCGCGGCACGTTCGACACGATCGACGCAACGCTGGACTACGACGGCGACACGCCGAAGATCACCGGCACCGTGCCGGTCGCCGGCGTCGTCGTGAAGGACGAGAACCTCTACGGCCACCTGCAGTCGCCCGACTTCTTCGACGCCGAGCGCACGCCGGAGATCACCTTCGTCTCGACCGCCGTGCGCCAGATCGAGGGCGGCCCCGCGGTCGAGGTCGACGGCGACCTGACGATCAAGGGCGTCACCCGGCCGGTGACCGCCACCGGCTACATCACCGAGCCGACCGAGGACATCGCCGGCAACAGCAAGGTCGGCGTCGAGCTGACGACGGTCATCGACCGCACCGCGTTCGGGCTGAGCTGGAACGCGCCGCTGCCCAAGGGCGGGTTCGCCGTCGACAACGACGTGACGCTCACCGTCAACCTCGAGTTCGTCGCCGCGCAGGCGTAGTCCGATGCGCGTCCTCGGCATCTCCGGCAGCCTGCGACACGAGTCGCACAACACGCGCCTCCTGCGTGCAGCCGCAGCGCTGCTGCCGGAGGATGCCGAGCTGACGATCCTCGACCCGGAGCTCCTGCGGGCGATCCCCGCCTACGACGACGACGTCCAGACCTCGGGCGCCGCGCCCGAGGCGGTGAGGGCCCTGCGCGAGACGATCGCGCAGGCCGACGCGATCCTGTTCGCCACGCCGGAGTACAACAGCTCGATCCCGGGAGTCCTGAAGAACGCCCTCGACTGGGTCTCCCGGCCCCTGGCGAGCAGCCCGCTGCGGGGCAAGGACGTCGCCGTCGTCGGCGCGAGCACCGGGATGTTCGGCGCGGTCTGGGCACAGGCCGAGCTGCGCAAGGTGCTCGCGGCGATCGGCGCGCGCGTCGTCGACCGCGAGCTCCCGGTGATGCTCGCCGCCGACGCCTTCAGCCCCACCGGCGACGTGCTGGCCGACTCGGACCAGCACGAGCAGCTCGCCGAGCACGTCGCCGCGCTCGTCGCGGCCGCGCGCCTCAGCGGCGGGCTGCGGCGCGCGGCGTGAGCGCCGCCGGCCGGGCGGTCGTCAGCGGCGGCGCCGGGACGCGCCAGCTGAGCTGGCCGGTGCGGCAGCGCCCGAACCGGCGGCTGATGCCCCAGGCGCTGGTGACGCCGTAGGCGCCCCCCGTGCTCGTGAAGCGCCCGCTGACGTGGAAGCGCAGGTGCGTGAGGTTGCGATCGTTCCCGGCGGCGATCAGGCTGAGCGACCCGTCGGAGCTGAGCGCGTGCGCGTAGCCCGGACGCAGCCCGTTGAGGCTGACCTTCCACGTGTGGCCCCGCGCGCAGCGCATGGCGAACGCGGCGGTGACGTGCGTGACGGAGATCCCGTTCGGCGCGACGACGAGGTGAATCGCATGTGCCGTCGTGCGGATGTTCCCGGTGTAGGTGCCGGGCCGGACCGGCAGCACGCGCGGGACCTTCGGCCCGGGCGACGGCGTGAGCGGCGCCTGCACGCCGGGCAGGCGCGCCGGCCCCGGCGTCAGCGGCGGTGGGACCGTCGCGGTCGTACCGCACGCCTGGGCGCCGGCCCCGGCGAGGGCCTGGCAGAGGTTCACGCGACCGTAGGCCCACTGACTGCCCGTGCCGGCGACGTGGTCGCTGGTGGCGAACAGGCGCCGCGCGACGTCGTCGTTGGTGAAGCCGTTGGCGTTGGCATCGCTCGTGAGCGGCCAGATCATCGCCGCGACCGCGGCCACGATCGGCGCCGAGAACGACGTGCCGTCGGCCCAGCCGTACGGCGTGGTCGGGGTGTGCGAGAAGT
>JADGPM010000219.1 GCA_017882425.1 Solirubrobacteraceae bacterium | reverse complement strand
GCGGCGGCGGCGCAGAGGCCGTGGCGCTCGATCGCCGCCAGCGCGATGTCGCGCATCGCCTCGACCGCCATGTCGGCGTAGGCCTCGTAGTGGAGCTCGTCGACCTCGCGCGTGACGCCCTCGAAGAGGACGACGGCGCCGGCGCGCGGGTCGCGGACGCGCGCGGCGAGGGCGTCGAGCACGAGCGGCTCGGCCGTGACGGCGACATGCGGGACGGGCGCGCCGGATCCACCGGACACCGGGGGGATCAGCGCGATCTCGTCGCCTGCGGCGAGCAGCTGTCCGGGCGGGGCGTAGACACGGTTGACGGCGAGCACGCAGTGCAGATCGCCGGCGAGCGCGGCCACCGCCGGCGCGGCGAGCGCGTCCGCGACGCTCGCGCCCTCCGGCAGCTCGAGCTCGAGCACGTCGCGGCCGGCGCGCTCGCGCAGCATGGCGAAGAGGCGGACGCGGACGGTCACCGGGCAACCGTAGCGGCGCATCTCCGGTGGTGGGCATAGGGTGCGGTGCTCCCGCCCGATCGCCAGGAGCCCTCCCGTGAGGCACGTCACCAGGATCGTCGTCGTTTTCGTCTGCCTCGCCGCAGGGGCCGCTGCCCCCGCCGCGCTCGCGGCCTCGCCCGCCCGGATCGGGACGAACGGCGACCGGCCCGTCATCGCCGTCGACAGCGCCGGCGTCGGCCACATCGCCTGGGAGGACCGTGCGACGGGCGGCGTGCAGTCGTGCACCGTGCCCGCCGGCGCGACGACGTGCACCGCGACGCTGCTCTCCGCGCCGGAGCTGCAGGCCGGCGGCGTGGGCACGCTGAACATCTTCGCCCCGACGCCCTCGCACATCGTCATCTACGGCAACGCGACCCAGTGCAACGGCACGACCTCGCCGCTCAACTCGCTGATCGAGTACGAGTCGGGCGACGGCGGGGCGTCGTTCACGAAGACCTGCCGCACGCCGGTCGCGGGGGGCGGGGTCACGCCGACGGGCGGCAAGAACTTCCTCGACAGCGCCGGGCGCTTCATCTCCGGCGGCGGGGCGGCAAGCGGGCTGTACGTCCTGGGCGTCGACCCGACCGGCGACATCACGGACAATCAGCAGGACCCGGCCCACCAGATCTTCGCGACGGAGAACTTCTACGACGTCGCCACCGCCGTCGGCGGCAGCGGCGCGTCGTCGTATCTCGTCGCCGCGGCGTACTCGCTGGACGGCAGGCAGCCGGGGATCGTCTACTCGGTCTTCAACCAGCCGCCGGACACGTCGAGCACCGCGGACCTCGGCGATGCGACGAAGTGGACGACGGGCATCTCGCTGCCGAACACCGCGAAGACGATCGACCCGCCGAACCTCGTCACCGGGCCGAGCGGCCTGTTCGTCGTCTACCAGGACCAGAACGTCCCTGTCAGGGAGACGATCGGCGTCGCGAAGTTCGATCCGGCGACACGCCGCTTCGGCCCCGCGGTGCACGTCAGCCCCGGGCCCGGTGAGACGAACCAGACCCTCGAGGACGCCTACGAGGACGCCTCCGGGCGCATCCACGTCGTCTGGGACGCCTCCGGCGGGACCGACTCGGCGGTCTCGACCGACGGCGGCAAGAGCTTCCAGGTGCTGGGCCTCGTGACGACCGACTCGCCGATCGCGCGCGACGTCGCCACCGGCTCGGACGGCCGCGGCTGGGTCGTCTACATCGGCGAGCCGCCCGCCAACAACGTCCTGCTCGCACCGCTGCCCGTGCCGCCGAAGAGCACGACGGTCCAGGCCCCCGGGGCGAGCATCACCTTCGGCGTGCCGCAGGGCTGCGTGCAGCCGAACGCGACGTTCAAGGTGACGCTGTCCTTCAAGCGCAAGAAGAAGAAGGGCAACCTCTTCGTGAAGGTCAGCCGGACCGACTTCTACATCGGCTCGAAGGTCGTGAAGGTCGACACGGCGGCGCCGTTCGTGCAGACGCTGAAGGTCACCGCGAGCGCCAAGCGCGGGTCGACGATCGCCCTGCGCGCGCGTGCCTACATCAAGGTCAGGCACGGCAAGGTGCCCAAGAAGTCGATCCGCTCCTCGATCAAGGTCTGCGCCTGAGCGGAAACTGGTCCTACGTCGCGCGCCGGGCGCTCGCCGACACCGCGGGGCCGCGCCGTCCGGTCGCACTGATGCCCGCGACGCTGACCCGCACCCCGTCCTTGAACCCGATGACGGGGATCGACAGCGTGTGCGTGCGGACCGGGAGCACCTTCTGCAGATGGCGCCCGTCGCTCGCCACGATCGTGACGAGCGTGTGCAGCGCGTTGCGCGGCGCGCTGAAGCTGACGGTGAACGCCTTCGCGCCGGCCTTCACCCGCAGGCGGCTCGCCCGGGTCGGCCGTGCCGGCGCGGGGGCGACGTAGGAGGCGACGACGGGCCGGCCGTGGGGCAGCCCGCCGTTGTCGATCAGCGCCACGATCGAGCGCTTCCCGGGCGCGCCGATCGCGGGCGTGAAGCGCAGCGTGCCCGAGGCGCCCTTCGCCGCCCCGAGGCGGTGGAAGAGCTGTCCCGTCTGCTCGGCGAAGGCGACGGTCACGTTCTTCGGCGCCGTCACGCGGTAGGTGAGCGTGCGCGTCGTCCCGTGCCCGCCGACCTTGGCGCTGACCGTCGGCCGCGCCTCGCCCACGACGTACTTCAGCCCGGTGATCGCGACCGATGAGCCCTCCACCTGGGAGACCGTCCAGCGGCCGGGAGCGGGGTTCTTCAGGCCGACATGCGTCGTGTTCACGCTCGGGTCGCCGAACGCGACCGCGCTCGCCCCCGCCGACAGCGTCGTCGACGGGACGACCTGCGTGCCGTTCGGGGCGGTGAGGACGACGGCGGGCGCTCCGCCGTCACCGGTCACGTCGACCGCGACGGCCGGCGCCCCGGAGGGCACGTCGAACGCCTCGCCCGCGGCCGCGTGTGCGTGGGCGCCCGCGGCGCCGGCGCTCGGCAGGCCGTTGGCGTAGTCGTCCGTCACGTCGACGAACGGGTGCACGACCGGCGCGGGGTCGCCCCAGTTGTAGGTGATCGTCCCGACGAACGGGACCCCCGAGCCGAACGGGATGTACACGCCGAAGCCCTTGGTGTTGATCGCGATGTCCTCCGAGGGCAGCGTGATATCGCCGGAGTCCAGCACGGAGCTCGGCAGCGCGCTCGACAGGCCGAGCTTCGAGACGTGGATGACCAGGTCGCTCTTGATCCGCCCGCCGAACGTGTTCGAGCGGGGATCGACGATCGCCTGCAGCG
>JADGPM010000218.1 GCA_017882425.1 Solirubrobacteraceae bacterium | reverse complement strand
CTGCGTCGGTCGCATAGGGTCTTCCCATGGCCATCGCCGCGGGCACGTACACGCTGGGTCCGGATCTCGCTACGCTCACGGTGAAGACCGGCAAGACGGGCGCCGCGTCGAAGGCCGGCCACAATCTCGTCATCGAGGTGACGGCATGGACGGCGAGCCTGACGGTGGGCGCCGAGCCCGCGGACACGGCGATCGAGCTGACCGCGGACTCGCGCTCGCTGCGTGTCGTCGAGGGCAGCGGCGGCATGGGCGCGCTCGGCGACGACGACAAGGCGAGCATCGAGCAGTCGATCGACGACGAGGTGCTCGAGGGCACGCGCATCGCCTTCCGCTCGACCGCGGTCGGCGCCGGCGACGGACCGGGCCGGCTGCACGTCGCGGGCGACCTCGAGCTGCACGGCGCGCATCACCCGATCGCCTTCGAGCTGGTCGCCGGCGAGGACGGGACACTCACCGGCAGCGCCGTCGTCAGGCAGTCCGACTGGGGCATGAAGCCGTACTCGACGCTGTTCGGCACGCTCAAGGTCGTGGATGAGGTCGAGGTGCTCGTGAGCGCGACGCTCCGGCACTAGTCTGCGTACACCGTCTGCGCGTCGAGCCCGCCCTCGACACCCGGCGGCAACGCGCCCGTGCCGTGGGCGTAGAGCGCGAGGTCCGCGATCGTCTGCGCGCGCGCCGGGTCCTCCCCGGTGACGAACGCCCCGTCGCGCCAGCTCAGGCTCTCGGCCGGGACGCCGAGCGCCATGCCGGCGAGCAGCTGCGCCTTGGCGAGGATCTTCCCGCTCGCGCTCGCGATCGCGGCCGGGGTGCCGGCGGACGGGCTCGTGTTGAACCCGTGCCCGCGGCCGAACCGGTTCGTGTCGGCCGCGACGACCTTCACGTCGAGCGGCGGCACGCCGAGCTCGTCGGCGACCTGCTGCGCGTGGCGCGGCTCGTTGCCATCGGCCTCGGTGGTCAGGCTGAGGACCATCTTGCCTGTCGGATGGATGCGCAGGAACACCGCGCGGTATGCCTCGTCAGCCATGGCTCAGGCTCCTCTCGGGGATGGGTCGGACGGATCGGTCGAGGCCTCGCGCGCCAGGCGCACGCGCTCCTGGTGAGCGGTCAGCGCGTTGTGGTCCTCACGGTCGCAGAAGCCCGGTTGCGGGCCGCCGAGCAGATGCGCCGGCACCGCCGGGCGCTCGCAGCCGGGGTAGATGCACGTCTTGACGGGGCTGTCGGTCACGTCGTCCATCCCGGCGTCGTGCGGCCGCGGCTCGGCCCGTAGCCGCTGGGCATCGCGACCGAGCTCCCGGGAACGGGCGTGGCGCTCGCCCAGGGCTCGTCGTCGTCCTCGGCGTCGGGCTCGGCCGGCGTCCAGCTCGCCGCGGCCGCATCCCCGCGCGACGCGCCGATCGCGTCGATGACCTCGTCGAGCGCGTGCAGGCTGTGGCCGCTGACGAGCGCGTCGCAGTGCGCGAGCGCCGCCGCCATGCCGCCGGCCTGCGGCGAGAAGCCGCTGGCGCCGGCGCGCGGATTGACCCACACGATCCGGTAGGCCAGGCGCGCGAGCCGCTCCATCTCGCGGCCCACGAGCGCCGGGTCGCCGCGCTCCCAACCGTCGGACAGGATCACGACCACCGCGCCGCGCGCCATGCCGCGGCGGCCGTGGCGATCGTTGAACGTCTTCAGCGCGTCGCCGATGCGCGTCCCGCTCGACCAGTCGGGCGCGGCGGCGACCGCGCGCTGGATCGCCCGTTGCGGGCTGGTCGAGCCGAGCGCCCGCGTCAGCCGCGTCAGCCGCGTGGCGAAGACGAACGCCTCGGCGCCCGGGCCGCTCCCGGCGGCGCAGGTGAGGAACTGCAGGTACGCGCGCGCATAGGGCTCCATCGAGCCCGAGATGTCGAGGAGCATCACGATCCGCCGCGGGACGACCCGGCGGCGCCGTCGTGCCAGCCGGATCGGCTCGCCGCCGGTGCGCAGGCTCCCGCGCAGCGTGCGCCGCAGGTCGATGTGGTCGCCGCGGCGGCTGCGCTGCTGGCGCCGCGTGCGACGCACGGGGGTGGCGATCCGCATCCGCGCCATCAGCCGGTGGACCTCCGCGAGCTCGCGTGGATCGAGGTCCTCGAAGCGCGTGCCGCGCAGCACCTCCTCGGCGCTGGCGAGCACCGGCACGGGGACCTCGCGCTCGGCGCCCTCCCCGCCGCCCGGGGGCCGCACGCCGGCGACGCCCGCACCGGCCTCGTCGACGGCGCCGCTCGCCGCGGGCGCGTCCGCACGCTCCTCCACGGGCCGCTCGTCCGGCGGCGTCGCGACCCGGCGCAGCTCCTCGGGCGCCCGCGGGGCGAGGTCGTCGCGCCGGCCGAACACCTCGCGGAACACCCTGTCGAACGCGGACACCTGCGCGGTCTCGGTCACGAGCACGGAGCGCGCCGTCCAGTAGAGGCGCCGGCGGGCGACCGGCGCGACGAGCGCCAGCGCATCGGCCAGACGCGCGGCCCGCTCGGCCGTCACCGGCACGCCCGCGTCGTGCAGCCGGCGCCCGAAGGCGCCCGCGAGCGCCGGGAGGTCGAGCTCGATCGTCTCCACGCTGAAGGGCTCCAGGGGCATGCTCGCCGGCCTCAGTCCCCGGCGCCCACGAGCTGCTCGAGGCCGGCCGCGCGCAGCGCCGCCTGATCGTCCTCGTACTTCAGGACCGAGCCGAGCGTGCGGTCGATCGCGCCCGCGTCGAGCCGCCGCACGCCGAGCAGCTCGAGCGCCGCGAGCCAGTCGATCGCCTCGGCGATCCCGGGCGGCTTCTGCACGTCGCTCGCGCGCATCCGCGCGACCGCGCCGGCGACCTGCACGGCGAGCCTCTGAGATGAGCCCTTCACGCGCCGCCGGATGATCTCGACCTCGCGCTCGGGCGCCGGGTAGTCGATCCACTGGTACAGGCAGCGCCGCTTGACCGCGTCGTGGAGATCGCGCGTGCGGTTCGACGTCAGGACGATCACCGGCGGATGCGTCGCACGAACCGTGCCCAGCTCGGGGATCGTCACCGTCGCCTCGGCGAGCAGCTCGAGCAGGAAGGCCTCGAAGTCGTCGTCGGCGCGGTCGATCTCGTCGATCAGCAGCACGGCCGGGCGCGGGCCGGGGTGCTCCAGCGCCTGCAGCAGCGGACGGCGGATGAGGTAGTCGGGGCCGAACAGATCCGCCTCGCTGAGTTCCGCCCCCCTGGCATCGGCCAGGCGGATGCTGAGCAGCTGGCGCGGGTAGTTCCACTCGTAGAGCGCCTCGGCCGCGTCGATCCCGTCATAGCACTGGAGCCGGATCAGCGGGGTGTCGAGCACGAGCGCCAGCGCCTTGGCCGCCTCGGTCTTGCCGACCCCCGCCTCGCCCTCGAGCAGCAGCGGCTGGGGCAGGCGCAGGCTCAGGAACATGCCCGTCGCGAGGCCCTCGTCGACGAGATAGTCGACGTCCGCCAGCCGCCGCGCCAGCGTCTCGACGTCGGGGAGGAGGTGGCGGACCTCGCCCTCCGCCTCGCCGGTGACCTCGCGTGGGCTCATGCGAGGCCGGTCATTGCGGTGGCTCGGGTCGACCCTGCATCGCGGCCCACACGCGCGCCGGCGAGCAGGGCATGTCGATGTGGTCGACGCCGTGCGTCTGGTGCAGCGCGTCGATGACGGCGTTGACGATCGCCGGCGGCGAACCGACGTTCGGGGACTCTCCGACCCACTTGGCACCGAGCGGATGGTGCGGGCACGGCGTGACCGTCTCGCCGAGCTCGAACGTCGGGCATTCCAGCGCCGTGGGGATCTGGTAGTCCATGAACGACGAGTTCAGGCAGTTGCCCTCCTCGTCGAACGTGATGACCTCCATCAGCGCAATGCCGATCCCCTCGGCCAGGCCGCCGTGGATCTGGCCGTCGACGATCATCGGGTTGATCCGCACGCCGCAGTCGTCGACGGCGATGAAGCGCCGGACCTTCGTCCACGCGGTCTCAGGGTCGATGTCGACGACGGCGATGTACGCGCCGTACGGGTAGGTGAGGTTCGGCGGATCGTAGATGACCTGCGCGTCCAGGCCGCCCTCCATCCCCTCCGGGAGCGACGCGCCGCTGTAGGCGCGCACGGCGATGTCCTCGATCAGCGCGCCCTTCTCCGGGTCGCCCTTGACGTACCAGCGGCCCTTCTCCCAGGCGAG
>JADGPM010000217.1 GCA_017882425.1 Solirubrobacteraceae bacterium | reverse complement strand
CGCGGCCGCCGGATCGCCGTCCGCAGCCTCGTCGCCCTCGCGACGATCCTCGGCATCCTGTCCGTCTTCGCGACCTGGGCCAACCGCCAGCTGCTCGACACGAACCAGTGGACGAAGACGAGCTCGCAGCTGCTCGAGAACAAGCAGATCCGCGACCAGGTCGCGCTCTACCTCACCGACCAGCTCTACGCGAACGTCGACGTCACCGGCGAGCTCCAGAGCCGCCTGCCCGGCAACCTGAAGCTGCTCGCGCCGGCAGCCGCCGCCGGCCTGCGCAACCTCGTCAACAGCGCCGCGCAGGACGCGCTCGCGCGTCCTGCGGTCCAGAAGGCATGGGAGGACTCCAACCGCGTCGCCCACAAGCAGCTCGTGAAGATCATCGACGGCGGGGGGCCGAACGTCAGCACGAACAACGGCGTCGTCGCGCTCAACCTGCAGCGCATCCTCACGACGATCGGCGAGCAGGTCGGCATCCCCTCGGGGCTGCTCGCGAAGATCCCGGCGTCGGCTGCGAACGTCCAGGTCTTCAAGTCGAACGACCTGAAGACGGCGCAGGACGGGGCCAAGGCGCTGAAGGACGGCTCGCTGCTGCTGACGCTGCTCGTCATCCTGTTGTTCGCGCTCGCTGTCTGGCTCGCCGCGGGGCACCGCCGCCAGACGCTGCTGACGGTCGGGTTCGGCTTCATCATCGCCGGCTTCGTCGTCCTGATCGCCCGCGGCGTCGCCGGGTCGCAGGTCACCGGCACGCTCGCGACCGAGGCCGCCGTGCGCCCCGCCGCCGACGCCGCCTGGAACATCGGCACGACGCTGCTGAAGACCCTCGGAACGCAGGCCATCATCATCGGCGTCGGCGTCATCTTCGCGGCGTGGCTCGGCGGCCCGTCGAAGCCCGCGACCTCGTTCCGCCGCGCGAGCGCGCCGTACATGCGCGACCGGCCCGAGATCCCCTTCGGGATCCTCGCGGCGCTGCTGCTCCTGATCATCGCATGGGCGCCGATCCCCGCGCTGCGCCGCCCGCTGTTCGTGCTGATCCTGATCGCCTTCTCGATCCTCGGCGTCGTGCTGCTGCGGCGCGAGACCGAGCGCGAGTTCCCCGAGGCGGCGGCCGGCGAGGCCACCGCCGGCCTGCGCGACCGCGCCCAGCGCGCCGGCGCGGGCGCGAAGAGCATGGCCGCCGGTGCCGCGGCGCAGGTCAAGGCGCGCTCGAGCGCGAGTGACCGCACCCAACCCGCCGGCGACGCCGACGAGCAGCGGATGGCGAAACTCGAGCGGCTCGTCGCGCTGCGCGACGGCGGCGCCCTCAGCGACGAGGAGTTCGCGGCCCAGAAGGCCAAGCTGCTCGCCGGCGACGACGCCTGACGGCGTCGCTGCGAGCAGCTCCCGCCGTGCCCGGCCCCAGCCAGGTGCCCGTGATCGTCGGCGTCGCCCAGGCGACCTGGCGCGGCGGCGATGCGCCCGACCCGATCGAGATGTGCGCCGAGGTCGTCGGCGCCGCCGCGCGCGACGCCGGCGCGGGCGAGGCGCTGCTGCGCCGCGCCGGCTCGTTGGGCGTCGTCGACATCGCCTCGCGTCGCTGGAACGACCCCGGCGCCCTGGTCGCCGCGCGCCTGGGGATCACGCCGCGCGAGACGCTGCGCACGACGCTCGGCGGGGACGGCCCGCAGGTGCTGCTCAGCGACGTCGCGACGCGCGTCGCGACGGGTGAGCTGGAGGCCGGCATCGTCTGCGGGGCCGAGGCCCTGGCGACGCTCGCGGCCGCGATGAGGGAGCAGCGCGAGCCGGACTGGCCGGCGCTCGACCCGGACGCCGCCCCCACGCGTCTGCTCGGCTCCGAGCGCTTCCCCGCGAGCGACGCCGAGGTCGCCGCGAACCTCATCGCGCCGATCGTGATGTACCCGCTCTTCGAGAACGCGCTGTGGGGCCGGCGCGGCGGGACCCTCGCCGCGCATCGCGCCCGCCTCGGCGAGCTGTGGGCGCGCTACGCCGCGGTGGCCGAGCGCAATCCGCACGCCTGGTGGGAGGGGCCGGCCCCGTCCGCCGAGCGGATCGCGACCCCTGCTCCGGACAACCGGCTCGTCACCCAGCCGTACACGAAGCTCCTGAACTCGAACATCCAGACCGACCAGGCCGCCGCGCTGATCGTCTGCTCGGAGAGCGTCGCGCGCGAACTCGGCATCGACTGCGAGCGCTGGGTCCACCCGCACGCCGCGGGGCACGCGTACGACCACTGGTTCGTCAGCGAGCGCGAGGACCTGACCTCCTCGCCCGCGATCCGCCTCGCGGCGCGGGGCGCGCTCGGCGCGGCGGGCGTGACGATCGATGACATCGCGCACCTCGATATCTACTCGTGCTTCCCGAGCGCCGTCCAGATCGCGTGCCGCGAGCTCGGCATCGATCCGTGGGCCGACGCGCGCGAGCCGACCGTGACCGGGGGCCTGACGTTCGCCGGCGGGCCCGGCAACAACTACGTGACGCACGCGATCGCCGCGATGGTCGAGCGCCTGCGCGAGGATCCCGGCACGCTCGGGCTCACGACCGCCGTCGGCTGGTACCTGACCAAGCACGCGATCGGCGTCTTCGGCACCGATGCGCCCTCGCGTCCGTTCGCCGCCGTCGACGCACAGGCGCAGGTCGACGCGACCCCGCGTCGCGCGACGGCCGCCGGCGTCGCGGGCACCGCCATCGGCGAGGCCTGCTCGATCGTCTACGACCGCGACGGCGCGCCCGCGGTCGGCGCCGTCACCGCACTGCTCGAGGACGGTCGCCGCGCCATCGCCGCGACCGGCGACGCCGCGGTCCTGGCGGCGATCGCCGGCGAGCCGCTCGCCGGGCGTGCGCTGCAGCTCGACGGATCCGGTGCGTTCGCACTCTGACCTGCGACAGCAACTTTCGCCCCCCGCGCGTGTCCCTGCGGGCATGCGACGCGTTCTGGCCCTGGCCCTCCCCTGCGCCCTCCTGCTCTGCGGACCCGTCGCTGCGATCGCGGACAACCCGGTGCCGCCCGTTGCGACGACCGGCGCCGCCACCGACGTCACGCAGACCGGCGCGACGCTGGCCGGCACGGTCGACCCGAAGGGCGCCGCGACCACCTACCACCTCGAGTACGGCACGTCGGACTCCTACGGGCTCGCCACCCCGGAGAAGAGCGCCGGCTCCGGCACCGGCGCCGCGAACGTCAGCGCCGTCGTCACCGGGCTGACGAACGCGACCACCTACCACTACCGCATCGTCGCGACGAACCCCGCGGGCGTCGCGCGCGGGGCCGACAGGACATTTGCCACGACCTCGCCGCCGCGCGCCCCGGCCGTCAGCACGGGCGGCACGCGCGGCACGCAGCCGACGAGCACGACGCTCACCGGCTCACTGGACCCGCGCGGCGCACCGACGACGTTCCACTTCGAGTACGGGACAAGCACGAGGTACGGCGCCTCGACGCCGGACCAGAGCGCAGCGGGCAGCGGCAGGCGCACGGTGACCGCCGCCCTGACGGGCCTGAGCGCCAACACGAAGTACCACTACCGCCTCGTCGCGACGAACGCCACCGGCACCGCGCGCGGTGGCGACCACAGCATCACGACCCTGCGCGCGCCCTCGGGCATCAGCCTCGAGGGGGCGACGCCGAACCCGGCGATCTGGTCCGGCAGCGTGACGCTGACCGGCCGCGTCAGCGGCTCCGGCGTCGGCGGCACGCCGCTGGCGGTCGAACGCCAGGACTTCCCGTTCAGCGGGCCCGTCTGGGTGCCGAGGACGTTCAGCGCCGCGGGCGACGGCAGCTTCCGCGTCACGGTCGGCCCGCTGTGGTCGACCGCGCGCCTGCGCGTCGTCTCGCGCACGACGATCAGGGTCGCCAGCCCGACCGTCGACGTGGGCAACCGCGTCCGGGTCGGGGTGCGGCGCACGGGCGGCACCCGGGCTCGCGCGGGCCTGACCGGCGTGATCAGCCCGGCGGTGCCCCAGGCGGTCGTCTCCGTCCAGCGGCTGACGCGTTTCGGACGCTGGATCTCCGTGCAGCGCTCCGGCGTGCAGGCGGCGAGCGGCAACCGCTCGCGCTACACGATCACCATCGCGCGTCCGCGGCGGGCCTCGTCGCTGCGCGTCGTCGTGCTGCCGAACGACGCCGGCGCCCACCTGCGCGGAGTCAGCCGCGAGCTGGGCGTCCGCGGCCGCGGGCGCCGTTAGCCGGCGGTGGGCGCCAGGCGCGCGGCCTGGCGCTCGGAGCCGATCTCGACGACGTTCCACGCCAGCCCGACGCGGCGCATCGTGCGGATCAGCAGCGCCGAGGGGTCGAGTTCCCAGCGGCTGAGACCGTGGACCGCCGAGCGCGGGAACGCGTGATGGTTGTGGTGCCAGGACTCGCCGAACGACGGGAGCGCGAGCCACCAGACGTTCGTGGAGTGATCGTCGACGTCGAAGCGCCGACGGCCCCAGAAGTGACACACCGAGTTCACGCTCCACGTCACGTGGCTCTGCACGAGCATGCGGATCAGGCCACCCCAGAGCATGCCGCAGAGCCCGCCGAAGACCGTTCCCGTGATTGCGACGCCGAGGCCGAACGGCAGCGCGGCGGACACCAGGATGAAGACGGGGAACGAGTAGTGGATGACGCGCATCCCCTTGTCCTCGAGCAGCTCGCCGGCGTAGCGCTCGTGCGCTGCCATCCCGTGGACCTGCCACGTCCAGCCGACGTGCGCGTGCCAGAGGCCGCGGATCGCGCCGAGCACGCCGGCGCCGTAACCGACGTGCGGGCTGTGCGGGTCGCCCTCGACGTCGGTGTGCGCGTGGTGCTTGCGGTGGTCGGAGACCCAGTCCAGCGGGCCGCCCTGGATCGCCATGCAGCCGAGGCAGGCGAACAGGTACTCGACGCCCTTGTAGGTCTGGAACGAGCGATGCGTGAGCAGCCGGTGGTAGCCGACGGTGATCCCCAGCCCGCAGAGCAGGTACATGACCGCGAACACGATCAGGTCGCTCAGGTGCGCGAGATCGTTGCTGGCCGCGACGGGGATCAGGGCGATCAGCACGACGAATGGGCCGAAGACCGCGACGAGGTTGGCGTATCGGTCAGCGCGTTTCATCGCTGAAATGTAGAGCAGTTCGGCCCGTCACCCTGCCGACCCGCACCGTCCTACGCGGCCCACCAGTCGGCGATCATCTTGCCGTCGCCGCCCTCGGGGCGGTCGGAGCCGACGGCGATCAGCTCGAGCCCGTCCGGGCCCGCCTCGAAGGCGCGCACGACCGGGGGCG
>JADGPM010000216.1 GCA_017882425.1 Solirubrobacteraceae bacterium | reverse complement strand
CTCGACCTGCTCGTCTTCCATCAGGCGAACGCACGCATCCTCCAGGCCCTGGTCGAGCGCCTCGCGCTCGACCCCGCGCGCGTCGTCGCCGCGATCGGCGAACACGGCAACACGTCGGCCGCGTCGATTCCGCTCGCGCTCGACGCCGCGCGGCGCGACGGGCTGTTGCGCGACGGCGCGAGCGTCCTGCTGGCGGCGTTCGGCGCGGGCCTCACCTGGGGCGCCGCGGTCGTGCACTGGGGGTCCGGCGATGCGTCCTGACGACGCCGTGATCCTCGTCACCGGCGGCTCGCGCGGCATCGGCGCGGCCTGCGCGCGGGCGCTGGCCGACGACGGCTGGGCGGTCGCGCTGACCTACCGCACGAGCCCCGACGGGGCGGCGCAGACCGTCCGCGACATCGAGGCGTCGGGCGGACGCGCCACGGCGATCGAGCTCGACGTCACCGACGCCGGCGGGATCGCGGGCGCGGTCGAGGCCGCCGGCACGACGCTCGGCGGCCCCGTCCTGGGCCTCGTGAACAACGCCGGCGTCCGCGCCGACGACCTCGCCGTCTCCATCGACGACGACGCCTGGGACGTCGTGCTCGACACGAACCTCACCGGCGCCTTCCGACTCACGCGGCAGGCGCTGCGCGGGATGGTCCGCGCGCGCTTCGGGCGGGTCGTCAACGTCGCCTCCGTCGTCGGTCCGCGCGCCAACGCCGGGCAGGCGAACTATGCCGCCGCGAAGTCCGGGCTGATCGGCTTCACGCGGACGGCCGCCACCGAGGTCGCCCGCCGCGGCGTGACGATCAACGCGGTCGCCCCGGGCTTCATCAACACGGACATGACCGCCGGGATCCTGCAGAACGGCGCGATCGACGCGATCCCCGCGCGCCGCGCCGGCGAGCCGGAGGAGGTCGCCGCCTGCGTGCGCTTCCTCGCCTCCGACGGCGCCGGCTACGTCACCGGAACGACCCTCTTCGTCGACGGCGGCCTGTCCGCCTGATGCAGGTCACCACCCCGAATCCGAAAGGACACCATGAGCACCACCGTCACATCTGAGCGCGTCGAGCAGGTCGTCTACAAGGCGCTGGAGAGCTTCGGCGCCGACCCGGCCGAGTTCTCGCGCGAGGCGACATTCGAGCAGCTCGACGTCGATTCGCTCGACCTGGCCGAGCTCTCGCAGATCGCCGAGGAGGAGTTCGGCGTGCCGCTCAAGGGCGAGGACGTCAAGGGCATCCGCACGGTCGGCGACGCGATCGACCTGATCGTGAGCCGGGCGTAGATGGTGGTCCGCCTCGCACCGTCCGACCGGCCACGCCGGACGGCGATCACCGCGGCACGGACGGCCCGACACTCCGGGGCGAACCGCTGATGCGCGAGGTCGTCGTCACCGGAGTGGGCGCGGTCACGCCGCTCGGCGTCGGCGCCCGGACGCTGCACGAGCGCTGGACCGCCGGCGCGAGCGGCATCGCGGGCGGCGAGGCGCCATGCGCGGACTTCGACCCGCTCGACACGCTCACGCGCAAGGAGGCGCGCCGCGCGGATCGCTTCTCACAGCTCGCCGTCGCCGCCGCGGCCGAGGCCGTGGCCGAGGCCGGCTGGGAGGGCGAGCTGCCCTACGCGCCGGACCGCGTCGGCTGCATCATCGGCACCGGCATCGGCGGCCTCGGCACCTTCGAGAGCAACCACGAGGAGCTGCTGGGTCGCGGCCCCGGCGCCGTCTCGCCGCTGTCGGTCCCACTGATGATGGGCAACGCCGGTGCCGGCACACTGGCGATGCGCCACGGTCTGCTCGGCCCGTGCTTCGGCGTCGTGTCGGCCTGCGCGGCCGGGGCGAACGCGATCGGCGCGGCCGCGCGGACGATCCAGGTCGGCGACGCCGACGCTGTTCTCACCGGCGGTTCGGAGGCGGTCCTGACCCCGCTCGCGCGCGCGTCGTTCGCCGCGCTGGACGCGGTCTCCAAGAGCGGCGAGTCGCGCCCGTTCGACGCGCGCCGCGACGGCTTCGTCATGGGCGAGGGCGCCGGCGTGCTCGTGCTCGAGGAGGCGGACGCCGCGCGGGCGCGCGGCGCGCAGATCCTCGGCTACGTCCGCGGCTACGGCGCGACGTGCGACGCCCACCACCTGACGGCGCCCGACCCGCAGGGCGCGGGTGCGGCGCGGGCGATCCTCGCCGCGCTCGCCGACGCCGGGGTCGACGCGGGGGACCTCGTCTACGTCAACGCGCACGGCACCTCGACGCCGCTCAACGACCGCAGCGAGACGCTGGCGCTGAAGACGGCGCTCGGTGCGGACGCCTACGGCGTGCCCGTGTCGTCGACGAAGTCGGCGATCGGCCATCTGCTCGGCGCCGCCGGCGCGGTCGAGGCGATCGCCACGCTGCTCGCGCTGCGCGACCACGTCGCGCCGCCGACGCTCGGCTGGGAGGAGGAGGACGAGGGTCTCGACCTCGACTACGTCCCCACCGCGCGCCCGCTGGCGATCGAGGACGGCGACCGCGTGCTCGGCCTGTCGAACTCGTTCGGCTTCGGCGGCCACAACGCCGCACTCGTCCTGGAGGTCGTGTGATGCCCGCTCTCGCTCTCGTACAGCGCGCCGATGAGCGCCTCACGCCGCTCGAGCGGCTCGAGGTGCTCTGCGATCCCGGCTCGCTGCAGCTCGTGCGCACCGGCGTGCGCTCGCACCGCATGGGCGAGCGCGCCCAGGACGGCGACGGCGTGCTCGGCGGCACCGGCATGGTCGACGGCCGTGCCGTCGCATGCTTCGCCCAGGACGCGAGCTTCGCCGGCGGGTCGCTCGGGGAGGCGCACGCCGAGACCGTCGTGCGCGTGCTCGAGATGGCCGGCCGGGGGCGCATGCCGTGCGTGGGCTTCATCGAGTCGGCCGGGGCACGGATGCAGGAGGGCGTGGCCGCGCTCGCCGGGTACGGGCGCATCTTCCGCGCGCACACCGCCCTGTCGGGCCAGGTGCCGCAGATCTCGATCGTCTGCGGCGCGAGCGCCGGCGGGGGGTCCTACGCGCCCGCGCTGACCGACGTCGTCGTCATGACGAAGCGCGCGAGCATGTTCCTCACGGGCCCCGGGGTGGTCCAGGAGGTCATGGGCGAGGACGTCGACGCCGACACGCTCGGCGGCCCGCGCGTGCATTCGCGCAACGGCGTCTGCCACATCGTCGCCGACACCGAGGTCGACGCGGCGCTGCTCGCGCGCGACCTGCTCGACCACCTGCCCCAGCACACCGGTGTCGCGCCGCAGCGCTGGCCGTGCGTGGATCCCGTGGAGGGGAGCCCCGAGAGCGTCGTCCCGGCCGAGCAGCGCAAGGTCTACGACGTGCGCCACGTCATCGCCCGCCTCGTCGACGGCGGCCGCCAGGTCGAGATCGGCGAGCGCTGGGCGCGCAACATCGTCTGCGTGTTCGCGCGGATCGACGGCCGCGCCGTCGGGGTCGTCGCCAACCAGCCGAAGTTCCTGGGCGGCGTGCTGGACGCCGAGTCGGCCTCCAAGGCTGCGCGCTTCGTGCGCACGTGCGACGCCTTCGGGCTGCCGCTCATCGTGCTCGTCGACACGCCCGGCTTCCTGCCGGGCACCGCGCAGGAGCAGGCGGGCGTGATCCGGCACGGCGCGAAGCTCGTGCACGCATTCGCGGCCGCCACCGTGCCGCGGATCACCGTGGTGACGCGCAAGGCGTTCGGCGGCGCGTTCATCGCGATGAACTCCAAGGACCTCGGCGCCGACTACGTGTTCGCCTGGCCGCACGCGCAGATCGGCGTGATGGGCGCCCAGCAGGCGGTCGGCATCGTCCACCGCCGCGAGATCGCCGCCGACGAGAACCCCGAGCGTGCGCGCGAGCGCCTGGCGGCCCGCTACGCCGGCGAGCACCTCGACGTGGCCGGGGCGAGCGCCGGCGGCTTCGTCGACGAGATCGTCCCGCCGAGCCGCACGCGCGAGCGGCTGATCGCCGCCCTGGACTCGCTCGCGTCCGTCCACCGCCCACCCCGACCGACGAGGAACATCCCCCTGTGAACTGGTCTGCACCGTTCAACGAGCTCGCCGAGGGCGAGCGCTTCCAGACGCGCGGCCGCACCGTCACCGAGTCGGACGTCGTCATGTTCGCCGCGCTGACGGGCGACTGGCACCCCCAGCACGCCGACGCCGAGTGGGCGGCCGATGGGCCGTTCGGCCAGCGCATCGCGCACGGGATGCTGGTCGTGTCCTTCGCCGTCGGCCTCGTGCCGTTCGACCCCGAGCGCGTGATGGCGCTGCGCCGCGTGCGCGACGTCGTCTTCCGCCGGCCTGTGCGCCTCGGCGACACCGTGCACGTCGAGGGCTCCGTCCGCGCGCTGAAGCCGGCGAGCGAGGAGGCCGGCCTCGTGACGCTCGGCATCGACGTCGTGCGCCAGGACGCGCTGCGCGCCTGCGCCGCGCAGGTCGAGGTGCTCTGGCGCGCCGCGCCGGCCCCCGCTGCGAACGCCGCCCCCTCCGGCGCCGCCCCGTGCGGCGAGGACGTCTGGGCGGTCGCGTGAACATGCTCGAGGGCCGCCGGCTGCTCATCACGGGCGTCATCACGAAGGACTCGATCGCCTATGCGGTCGCCCGCCGCGCGCAGGAGCTCGGCGCCGAGACCGTGCTGACCGGGTTCGGCCGCGCCCGGCGCATGACCGAGCGCGCCGCGAAGACGCTCCCGGAGCCCGCCGAGGTGCTCGAGCTCGATGTCAACCGCCCGGAGGACCTGGCCACCGTCGCGCAGGCGCTGGACGAGCGCTGGGGCGGCCTCGACGGCGTGCTGCACGCCGTCGCCTTCGCACCCCCTGACGCGCTCGGCGGCGCGTTCATGAGCGCGCCGGCGGCCAGCGCCGAGCAGGCCTTCCGCACCTCCGCCTTCTCCTTCAAGGGCCTCGCCGAAGCGCTGCGCCCGCTGATGACGGGCGGCGATGCGGCGATCGTCGGCCTGGACTTCGACGCCTCCGTCGCCTGGCCGGCCTACGACTGGATGGGCGTCTCGAAGGCCGCGCTGGAGGCCGTCTCGCGCTACCTGGCGCGCGACCTGGGCCCGGAGGGCATCCGCGTGAACCTCGTGTCGGCCGGTCCGCTGGAGACGCTCGCCGCCGGCGGCATCCCGGGCTTCGAGCGCCTCGCCGACGGCTGGGACGCGCAGGCGCCACTGGGCTGGGACGTCCGCGACCCCGAGCCGGTCGCCGAGACCGTCTGCTACCTGCTGTCGGCGCGCGCCCGCGGGATCACGGGGGAGATCGTCCACGTCGACGGCGGCTACCACGCGATGGGGGCGCCCGCGTGATCCTGCTCACGGGCGCGACCGGGTATCTGGGCACACTCGTGCTCGCCCGCCTGCTCGAGGACCCCGAGGGCCCGCAGGTCGTCTGCCCGGTGCGCGCGCCGGACGCCGAGGCCGCGCGCGAGCGGATGGACGCCGTGCTCGAGCGCGTCTGGTGCGATCCGGGCGGCGATCGCCGCGCGCGCGTGCTGCCGATCGCCGCCGACATCACCACCGGGCTGGGCCACCCGGCGCTGCGCCAGGTCACCCATCTGCTCCACTGCGCGGCGGCCGTGACGTTCGACCAGTCGCTCGCGGACGCGCGCGCGATCAACGTCGGCGGAACGCGCGCCGTACTCGATCTCGCGGCGCGCGCGCCGCGCCTGGAGCGCCTTGTCCACGTCTCGACGGCCTACGTCGCCGGGCGCCACGAGGGGCCGTTCCGCGAGACCGACCTCGACGTCGGCCAGGCCTTCCGCAACACGTACGAGCGCACGAAGTTCGAGGCCGAGCAGCTCGTCGCCGCGCACGCCGCCGACGGCCTTCCGATCGCTGTGGCCCGGCCGAGCATCGTCATGGGCGAGGCGGGCACCGGGTGGACGACGAGCTTCAACGTCCTCTACCCGCCGCTGCGCGCCTACCGCCGCGGCCTGCTCCGCGAGGCCGCCGCCGCGCCCGATGGGCTGCTCGACATCGTGACCGGGGACTACGTCGCAGACGGCCTGCTCGCCCTGCTCCAGGCGCCGCACGCCGACGGCGCCTACCACCTCGTCGCGGGTGCCGGCGCGCTGACGGTGCACGAGGTCGGCGACCTGGCCGCCGACGCGTTCGACCGGCCCGCGGTCGAGCTCTCATCCGTTCCCCGGACGGACGGGGACGACGACGACGTCTTCGCGCCCTACTTCGACGTCGCCTGCCGTTTCGACGACCGCCGCGCGCGCGGGCTGCTCGCGGCGGCCGGTGTGGCGCCGACCTCCGCCGCGCGCGAGTTCGGGACGCTGATGCGCTACGCCGACGCCTCGCTGTGGGGCAAGCGCCGCCCGGTGCGCGAGACGGTCGCCGCGCTGGCGGCCTGAGAGTCCGCAGCGCTGGCGCGCAGGGGCATTCCGTGCGATCCTGCCGCGCGTGCGCCTGCGACTCGCCCTGATCACGTGCCTGCTCGTGCTGTGCGCGGCGCCGTCCGCCGCGGGCGCGGCGACGAGCGTCGGCTGCGCGACCCCGGCGGCGACCGTGCTCTTCTGGCCCAAGGGCCACCACGCCGTCCCGAGCGTCGGCTTCCCGAGCATCCCCACCCCGCACCTCGAGGTCTACGCTCCGGGCGCGACCTACCCGTCGGCGAACTTCCTGCTCTACGTCGATCTCAAGGGCGGCATCGACCCCTCGCGCGGCTGCGGCGCCGGGACCCCCGCCACGAAGACGACGATTGCGCACGCCAGGACGCTGAAGTCGACGAAGGCCGTCACCTGCAGCGGCGGCGTGCCACTGGCCTACGACGTCAAGCGCACGAAGACGGGCATGGCGGTGATCGGGCACGCGGGTGCCACGACGCTCTTCCGCGTCG
>JADGPM010000215.1 GCA_017882425.1 Solirubrobacteraceae bacterium | reverse complement strand
GCTCTGCAGCCGGCGGCGGCAAGCGCAAGATCTGCCACTTCTGCAAGGACAAGGTCGAAGAGGTGGACTACAAGAACGCCAACGCCCTCCGGCGCTACATCTCCGAGAAGGGCAAGATCCGCTCGCGTCGCATCACCGGCGCGTGCCGCCGTCACCAGAACCAGGTGGCCGTGGCGATCAAGCGGGCCCGCGAGATGGCACTGCTGCCGTACACGGGGGCCTGAGCCGATGGCGCGCAAGCAGCATCGGGCGATTCTGTTGCAGGACGTCGACCATCTCGGCGCACGCGGCGACGTCGTCTCCGTGAAGTCGGGCTACCTGCGGAACTACCTCGTTCCGCGGCGGCTCGCCGAGCAGGCGACCGAGGCGCGGATCGCCGAGATCAAGCAGACCGAGTCGGTGCGGGCCAAGCAGCAGGCGCGCACGGTCGATCAGGCGCAGGAGATCGCGCGCACGCTCACGACGACGATTCTCACCATCCCGGTGCTGGCAGGCGCGGGCGACCGCCTCTACGGCTCCGTGACGCCGGCCGACATCGCCGACGAGATCTGGCGCGCGCGCAAGATCCGCGTCGACCGCCGCAAGGTGCAGCTCGACGAGCCGATCCGCCGCCTGGGCACCTACCAGGTCGACATCGAGGTCTTCCCGGAGGTCGTGGCGACCGTGAAGACGATGGTCGTGCCCGCCGAGGGCTCGACGTTCGATCTGCCCGTCCCCGAGGACTGATACCAGCGAGGCGCGCAGGCGCCTCGGTGCTTCACGCCGAGTGGCTGAGCTCGCGGCCCGCGTGCGCCAGCGCGAGCTGGCGCTTGGCGGCGAACGAGGGGTCATCGTCGCATTGCGCAGCGGCATCCCAGGCTTCGGCGGCTTCCGCGTGCCGGCCGAGCCGGAACAGGCAGATCCCGCAGGCGTCGTGGGAGAGCGGGCCGAAGATGCGCGCGTCGAAGGCGCCCAGCCACGCGTCGGGCAGGGCGACGAGGTCGACGGCCAGCAAGCTCCGGAAGCGCGCCAGCGCCTCCTCGTAGCGGCCGGTGTCGATGAGGTAACGCCCCTCGTAGAACACGATCAGCCAGTTGCCCGGATAGCGCCTCAGGGCATCGGTGAGCAGGTCACCGACCTGCTCGCCACGGTAGTGGCGGAGGCGGATGAGGTCGAGCATCGCGAGCGAGCCCAGCGGATCGCTCCCCGACACCGGGGTCATCTGGACGAGGTCGACGGCGTGCTCCAGAACCTGCTCGGCCTCCTCGTGCTCACCGAGCCCGTCGAGCACCCGGAAGAGGTGGTGGAGATTGAAGAGGTTGTGCGGCTCGGCCTCGAGTTGACGCCGCAGAAGCGGCAGGTTGCGGCGGTGCTTGTGGGTCTGGTCGCCCTCGTAGCCGACGTGCGTGAGCAGCAGATCCACGAGTCCGATGTCGCGACCGTCCTGCTCGGCCACGCGCTGGATCCCCGGGATGATCTTCTCGTGGATCACGCCCTCGAAGCGGATGCGCGGGTCGTTGCGCCAGACGCGGTACTCCCGGTAGGGCGTCGAACGGCTGTTGGGCCGCAGGAGGAGCCGGAACGCGACCTCTGGTGCGTCCCTCAGCGCCTCCTCGACCGTCGCGCGGTCGATCGGATCGAGGCGCTCGTCGGCATCGATATAGAGGATCCAATCGCACGTCGCCCGCTGGAGGCCCTCGTTGCGCGCCTCCGAGAAATCCCCGTTCCACGGGTGTTCGTGGACGATCGCGCCATGCTGCCGGGCGATCTCCACGGACTCGTCCGTCGAGCCCGTGTCGACGACGACGATCTCGTCGACGACGCCCTTGATCGACTCGAGGCACGCGCCGAGGACCGCCGCCTCGTTCTTGACGATCAGCGCAGCTGCGAGCAGGCCGCGCTCCGAGCTAATTCCCGTGGCCCTTGCGCTTCTTCTTCTTCTTCTTCTTGTGATCGTCGTCATCGGGCGGGTCTGGCACCGTGCTGTTCGGGATCGTCCCGCTGTCCGGAAGCGTGCCGTTCGGCTGCGTCCCGTTGGGCAGGTGACAGTCCGGATCCGAGTGTCGTGGGTGGTGTGAGAATCCCCCGGCCCGCGCCAGCGAATCGAGCTTGAAGGCGACGATCGCGGGAACCGCGAAGGCGCCCACGGCCAGCTTCGTCACGAGTGCGCGACGATCCAATCTCGCCTGCGCGCCGTCGATATCTCGATCCGACACGAAATTCCTCCTGCCTCGGCCCCCTGAGAACGGATCGAGTCTATCGCCCGGACGATTTCTGTTACAAGCGCTGAAGAGGTGGATGTTTTCAACCCGCGCGCGCTCCTGCTGCTCACCCCGGTCATGCCCGCGGCGGGCGGCAACGGTCTGGCGATGCGAGCCGGCGCGCAACTCGTGGCGCTGGCGGCGTACTACGACGTCGCGGTCGTCGTCGTCCCCGTCGCCGGCGGCTCGCCGGATGCCTCCTGGGCCGAGCGGTACGCGTCGTCGGTCGCGCTCGTCCTGTCCGGCGGGCCGGACGAGGTGCGCGCCGGCCTCATGCGGCTCGTGGGCGACGCGGCGTGGCGCGACCGCCTCCGCCGCTGCGAACCGCTTCCCGCCGCCGTCACCCACGCCGGCCCGGCGCTCGCCGCCCGGGTCGCCGAGGCCGCCGGAGGTATCCGGCCGGCGCGCGTGCACGCACTGCGCGCCTACCTCGCCCCGCTCGCAGTTGCCGTTGCCGAGCAGGTGGCGGCGCCGTGGACGACTCTCGACCTCGACGACGACGACGAGCACCTGCTCGAGGGCGAGGGCCGCACCGCCGAGGCGCAGGCCTACGCGCGCGTGCTCGAGACGTTCGGGCGCGAGTTCCGCTGGCTCTCGCTGGCATCGCCCGAGGACGCGGCGCGCGTCGCGGCGCGCCGCGGGCTCCCGACGGTCGTCCTGCCGAACTCCGTGGCGTTGCCGTCTGAGGCCACGGGTCGGGCACGCAGGCAGGCCGGGCGCGCATCCCTGCTCTTCGTCGGGAATCTGACCTACGGCCCGAACGCCGAGGCGGCCGAGGCGCTCGTCCGGGATGTCCTCCCGCGCGTGCGGCGATTGGTGGGGCGGCCGGTCGGGGTGGAGCTCGTGGGCTCCTACGAGCGCGGTGGCCGCGTGGAAGCGCTCGCCGGCCACGACGGTGTTGCAGTCCGCGGGCAGGTCGCCGATCTGGAGGACGCCTATGCGCGCGCGGATGCCGCCGTGGTACCGCTCCTGCGCGGGTCGGGCACGCGCATCAAGCTGCTCGAAGCGCTCGCCGCGGGGGTACCCGTTGTCACGACGGCGGTCGGGGCGGCCGGCCTCGGCGCCGAGAGCGGCCGGCACCTCCTGGTCGGTCGCGATGCCGATGAGTTGGCGGCAGCGGTTGCACGGGTCGTGCTCGACGAGCAGTTCGCCTCCACCCTCGTGAGCGCGGGCCGCTCGTTCGTCGAGGGGCGTTTCAGCTCTGCGATCGTCGGCGCGCACCTGCGGGAGCTGGCGATCGCCCTCGAACCCGCGCCGCGCTCAGGCGACCAGCCCGCTCTCGGCGAGCTCTGAGAGGCACGCGACGGTCTCGGTGAGCGGTGGCTCGCCGAGACCGAACAGCGAGGCCAGTTCGGCGGCGATCGCCGCGGCGTCGCGGCTACCGTCGCACAGGCCGAAGATCACGCCCGCGGTCTTGTTGAGGTGATGCACGGTGTCGGTCGCGGCGACGTAGACGACGAGTCCGTCCTCGGCCTCCT
>JADGPM010000214.1 GCA_017882425.1 Solirubrobacteraceae bacterium | reverse complement strand
CCCTCGCCCTCGCGCCCGCCGCGCGCGCCGACACCGCGGTGGGGGTGACGCCCGGCCCGACGAACGTCGCCTCCTACGGCGGCTACGTCGCGTGGTCGCAGTACGACGCGACGACGAAGCGCTACGTGCTGGAGCTCCAGCAGAACGGCTCCGCGCCGAAGCCGATCGCCGCGGCCACGTCGCCGGCGCCGCTGGAGGTCTCGCTGGGACCGGACTCCGCGGGCACCGTCGTCGCGCTCTACGTGCGCTGCACGAGCGCGCCGACGCGCCCCAACGACGTGGCCAACGGCTGCGACGCCTACCGCTACTCCACGAAGAGCGGCTCGCAGGCCAGGCTCGCGCTCTCCTCGCCCGGCTACGACGAGGAGTGGCCTGTGCAGTGGAAGGGCCAGTTCGTCTTCGGCCGCGCGGTGCTCTCCGGCTCGGGCACGTCGGCGATCCGCTGCGACGTGCCGTACCGCCGCGCGCTGAGCGCGAGCTCGAGCACGCGTATGGACCGCGGCCACTGCGCCGCCATGAACGGTCTGGCGCTGCGCGGCACCGTCGTCGGCCAGACGTCGATCGCGCGCAACGAGTCGCAGGTCCGGCTGCTCTCGACCAAGGGCGGCCCGCTGACCGTGGCGACGTCCACCAGCTACGGCGAGGAGTCGAACCTCCTCGGCGGCCCGGCGCTCGACGCGACCTACGTCTACGCAGCGCACTACGGGGTGCACCCGACCCAGGCATTCGTGCGCATCAGGCGCTCGGGCCTGTCCAGGCAGGAGGTCCCCGCCCGCCTCGACCTCGCCGGGACGATCGCGATCGACGGTCAGACGATCTCCTACGTCGAGCAGATGGGCGGCTTCAAGGGCGAGGACTGCACGCCGACGGCGCCGTGCCGCGTCGTGCGCTCGCCGAGCAGCCCGTTCGGCCGGGCGCATCGCGACCTCCCGCCCGAGCTCGCGCTGAGCGCGCCGACCCGGAACGCGCTCGTGCCGGCGAACCAGCCGCTTGCGACGACGGCGACGCTCACCCGCACGACCGTCTCGGGCGGCAGCGTGATCGGCACCGCGCCGGTCGCCGGCGAGCCGGTCGGGCTGCTGCGTGCGGTCGCCCAGGGGCAGAACCCGAATGCCTCCTACGCCGACACCGGGCTGAGCGGGACCACGGGCGCGGACGGCGTCGCGACCATCACGCTGCCGGCGCCCCAGGCGCCCTCGACGACCTACGCGGCCGTGACCCGCGGCAGCGACCCGCCCGCCTACTCCGGCCAGCTGCTCGTCGACGGACAGGCGGTGCTCACCATGACCGCGTCGACGACCACGGTGCCGAGCGGCACCCAGGTGACCTTCACCGGCACGCTCGCGCCGCCGCAACCCGGCCGTACCGACGTGAAGATCCAGCGCCGCACGAAGCACACCTGCCAGACCACGACCAGCGGCGAGCAGAGCTGCATGGACGACTGGGAGACGATCACCGGCGCGACCCTCTCGGCCGACGGCGGCTCGTACACGGCGAGCGCCGCGCTGACCCGGTCCGGCGTCTACACCGCGGTGCTGCCGTTCGTGAAGGACGACCTCACCGTCTTCAACGGGCGCTCCCCGGAGGTCACGATCGCCGTCGGCTAGGCTCGCAGCGGATGGCGGGAACTCCTGATCTGCGCGCCTCGGACGCCGACCGCGAGCGGACCGCGGACGTGCTGCGTCGCAGCGCCGGCGACGGGCGGCTGGACCCCGAGGAGCTCGACGAGCGGCTCACGCGCGCCTACTCGGCGCGCACCACCGGCGAGCTGACCGAGCTCACGCGCGACCTCCCGCCGCCACCCTCACCGGTGCCGCGCCGTGAGGCCTCGCGGCAGCTGCGCAAGCGCTATGGCGGGCTGCTGTTCCCGCCGCTCGTCTGCACGCTGATCTGGCTCGCCGCGGGTGCCACCGGCGCGTTCTGGCCGATCTGGGTGTTCCTCGGCTGCGGCATCGCCGCGCTCGCCGGGATCCTCGGCGTCGACGAGCACGACCGCCGTCGCGACCGGGGCCGCGATCGCCGTCGCCGAACGCCGCCGCCGCCGGCTCCCCCCGGCGAGTGATCAGTGCTTCGCGCTGATGGTCAGCGTGAAGCGGTCATACGGGAAGTGCGTGTTCTGCGTGGCCTTGACGTAGCGCTTCTGGGCGTCGTACTGGAGCGTCCAGGTGCCCGAGCGCGGTGCGAACGGGAAGAGCCTGCGCAGCGCCGAGCGCTTGATCGTGCCGCACGGAGCGGTGCCCGCGCCGATCGCGACCGTCCGGCGCAGCTTGCCCTTCGGGTCGATGTAGTGCACGTAGACCGTGGGCATCGGCTGGCCCGCGGCCGTCGCGGTGCCGAAGCCGTAGGCGATGAAGCGGACCTTCAGCGTGCGCGGATCGCCCGAGCCCGGTGTGAAGTCGCCGAAGACGGTCGCGGCCTGGAAGCTGCCGGTCGCCGCGACGTCGGCCTGGCGGACCTCGACGCTGTAGGTGCCCGTGTGGGCGCCGGGCCCGGACTCGGGCGGCACCGGCACGGGGATGCGCTTGACGAGCGCCCCGTCGGCGGCGGCGTTCCCGACGTCGACGACGCCGCCCTGCACGAGCACCGTGTACTGCTCGCCGGGCGTGAAGCCGGAGCCGGTGATCGTGATGATGCCGGCGGGCGTGGCCTCGTAGCACGCGCGGTCGAGCGTGATCGTCGCCGCGCTCGCGCCCGCGGGCACGCAGGCGCACACCACGGCGGTCACCGCGGCGATGGCTGTCCGTGCCGTTGCGCTCCGCATCACGGCGCAGGATGACGGATCATGGGGTGGCACGCGCCAGGCGCGGCGTGCGCGGATCGGATAGAACCCGCGCCAACCGATCAGGGAGGCGAGATGCCGACGTACATCATGCTCTCGACACTGACGCCCGAAGGTGTGGCGACGGTGAAGAACAACCCGCAGCGGATCCGCGAGGTGAACAAGGAGGTCGAGCAGCTCGGCGCCACGGTCAAGGCGCAGTGGTCGACGCTCGGCCGGTTCGACTTCATCAATGTCGTCGAGGCCCCGGACGACACGACCATGGCGCGCGTCTCGCTCGAGCTGGGTTCGCGCGGAACGGCGACGTACGAAACGCTGATCGCGATCCCCGTCGACGACTTCATCGCCGCGCTCTGACGGCGCGGCCGCCGCATCCGGTGAAGGTTCTCGTCGTCGGCGGCGGCGGCCGCGAGCACGCGATCGTCCGTGCCCTGCGCCGCTCGCCGCGCGCGCCCGAGGTGCTCTGCGCCCCCGGCAACCCCGGCATCGCGGCGGATGCGCGCACATTCGCCGTCGGCGCCGACGACGTGCCCGGGCTGGTCGACCTGGCTCGCGGCGAGGCGGTCGACCTCGTCGTCGTGGGCCCGGAGGTCGCGCTGATCGCCGGGCTCGTCGACGCGCTGGGCGAGGCCGGGATCCCCGCCTTCGGCCCGGTCCGCGAGGCCGCCCGCCTGGAGGGCTCGAAGGCGTTCGCCAAGGAGATCATGGCCGCGGCCGGCGTGCCGACGGCCGCGTGGACGACGGTCGCAGGCGTCGAGGCCGGGCTGGCGGCCGTGCCCTCGTATCCGGTCGCGATCAAGTTCGACGGCCTGGCCGCCGGCAAGGGCGTCGTGATCGCGACCGACGAGGAGCAGGCGCGCGAGGCGCTCGCCGCCTTCCTCGTCGAGCGCCGCTACGGCCCCGGCGACGTCGTCGTCGAGGAGTTCCTGGTCGGCGAGGAGGTCTCGCTGTTCGCGCTCTGCGACGGCGAGCGCGCCGTCCCGATGACGCCGGCCCAGGACTACAAGCGCATCTTCGACGGCGACGCGGGACCGAACACCGGCGGCATGGGCTCCTATTCGCCGGTCGCGGGCGTCGACGCTGCGCGCGCGGCGCAGATCGCTGCGCTCGTGCACCAGCCGGTCGTCGACGAGCTCGCCCGCCGCGGGACGCCCTTCCACGGCGTCCTCTACGCCGGGCTGATGCTCACCGCTGACGGCGTCCGCGTGATCGAGTTCAACGCCCGCTTCGGCGACCCCGAGACGCAGGCGGTCCTCCCGCGGCTGCGCAGCGACCTGCTCGACCTCGTCGAGGCGGCGGTGCGTCCCGGCGGCCTGCGGGACGCGCGCCTGGAATGGGATCCGCGCTGGGCGGTGACGCTCGTGCTCGCCTCCGCGGGCTATCCGGCGGCACCGCGCACCGGTGATGCGATCACCGGACTGGACCGCGTTCCGGACGGCGTGGAGGTGACGCACGCCGGCACCGCGCGCGACGACGGCGCGCTCGTCACCGCCGGCGGCCGGGTCCTGAACGTGACGGCGCTCGGCGACACGCCGGCGAGCGCCCGCGACGCCGCCTATGCTGCGGCCGACCTGATCGAATTCGAGGGCAGGCAGCTGCGACGGGACATCGCGCTGCGCGCCGTGGAGCGAACCGCATGACCGACCAGCCGAGAGACCTGACGCAGGTGGAGCCCGAAGCGGCCTTCGCCGACCTGGAGGTCGCCGCCCCGCGCGTCGGCATCATCATGGGCTCCAAGAGCGACATGCCCGAGATGGAGAAGGCCGGCGCGGTGCTGACCGAGGCCGGCGTCTCGTTCGAGATCCGCGTCATGTCCGCGCACCGCGATCCGGACACCGTCGCCGACTACTGCCGCAACGCGCGCATGCGCGGCCTGCGCGTGATCGTCGCCGGCGCCGGCCTGTCCGCCGCGCTTCCGGGCGTGGCCGCCGCCCATTCGGACCTGCCGGTCATCGGCGTCCCGCTGTCCAGCCGCCTGAGCGCCGCGGGCGGCCTCGACGCGATCCTGTCGGTCGTGCAGATGCCGCCCGGCGTGCCGGTCGCCGCCGTGGGCCTCGACAACGCCAAGAACGCCGGGCATCTCGCGCTGCGCATCCTGAGCGCCTGATGATCGGCCGCTACACCCGCCCCGAGATCGGCGCGGTCTGGACCGACGAGGCGCGCATGGAGGCGTGGCGCCGGGTCGAGGTCGCCGCGTGCGAGGAGATGCAGGGCCCGACGCCCGGGGACCTGGAGGCGATCCGCGCCGCGACCTTCACGGTCGACGCCGTCAAGGAGCGCGAGCGCGTCCTGGACCATGACGTGGCCGCGTTCGTCGACGTGCTGTCCGCGAGCGCGGGCGCGCAGGCCGGCCGGTGGATCCACTACGGCCTCACCTCCTCCGACGTCCTCGACACCGCCCTCGCGCTGCAGATCCGCGACGCCGGGACGATCGTGCTGGACGGGGCGCAGGAGCTCGTCGCGGCGCTCGCCGCGCAGGCGCGCGCCCACGTGCACACCGTCTGCGTCGGGCGCACGCATGGCGTGCACGCCGAGCCGACGACGTTCGGGATCAAGCTCGCGGGCTTCGCGTTCGAGGCCCAGCGCAACCTCGAGCGCCTGCGCCGCGCGTTCGCCGAGGCGAGCGTCGGGGCGCTGAGCGGCGCCGTGGGGACGTACTCGGCGACCTCACCGGAGTTCGAGCAGCGGGTGCTCGCGCGCCTCGGGCTGCCGGCCGAGAGCGTCTCGACCCAGGTCGTCCCGCGCGACCGCCTCGCCGACCTCATGCAGGCGATCTCCCTGGCCGGGGCCGGCCTCGAGCGCCTCGCGACCGAGATCCGCCACCTGCAGCGGACCGAGGTGCGGGAGGCCGAGGAGCCGTTCCGCACCGGGGCGCAGAAGGGTTCGAGCGCGATGCCCCACAAGCGCAACCCGATCACGACGGAGCGCATCACCGGGCTCGCACGCGTGCTGCGCGGCAACGCGCAGGCGGCCGTCGAGAACGTCGCCCTCTGGCACGAGCGCGACATCAGCCACTCGGGCGCCGAGCGCGTGATCGTGCCGGACTCGACGATCCTGCTCGACTACATGCAGCACCTCGCGGTGCGCGTCGTCTCGGGCCTCGTCGTGCACGAGGACCGGATGCGGACGAATCTCGAGCTCACCCACGGTGCGCTGTTCTCCCAGCGCGCGCTGCTCGCGCTGATATCGCAGGGCATGACGCGCGACGACGCCTACCGGATCGTGCAGGAGGACGCCCAGCGCGCCTGGGACACCGGCACGCCGCTGCGCGAGCTGCTCGCTGCGCGCGACCTCGGCCTCGACCTCGACACCGTCTTCGACCTCGACGCGTACACCGGTCACGCCGAGGAGATCGTGGGGCGCCTGGACGCGATCGCCTAGCCACTGGGCGCCCAATTTCCGATTCCTTTCCCGATGCTCGCCTAGCGTTCCCGCCATGACCTCTCCTCCGCGCCGGCGCCCTCCGCTCAGGACCCTGCTCAAGTGGGGCGCACTCGGCGCCGTCGTGCTGCTGGCCCTCGCCCAGCTGGTCCCGTACGGCCGCTCGCACACGAACCCCCCGGTGACGCAGGCCGCGAAGTTCCCGAGTGCCGCGGTCGCGAAGGTCGCCGCGGACTCGTGCGGGGACTGCCACTCGAACCTCACGAAGTGGCCGTGGTACACGAACGTCGCCCCCGTGTCGTGGCTCGTGCAGTCCGACGTCGACGGCGGCCGCGAGCACTGGAACTTCTCCGAGTGGAACAAGGCCCAGCCGTCGGCCGACGCGGTGGTTCGCCAGATCCAGAGCGGCGAGATGCCGCCGCTGAAGTACACGATCATGCCCAACCACGCGAGCGCGCGGCTGTCGTCGGCCGACAAGCAGCTGCTGATCGACGGGATCCGCCAGATGTACGCCGCCGACCCGCCGGCGGCGATCAAGCAGAACGGCTCGAAGCCCTATGCGATGGTGGGCGCCGGGGGCTGATCAGTGCCGGTCGGGGGGCCGTGGCTCTCCCGCGACGCGTGACCGGTCGGCGCTGGAGCTCAGGTCGCTGACGTGCCGCGCCTGCTGGGCGGCCTCGGCACGGCGCCGCCGGGCGGAGATCCGCCGGTGCCCCGGCGTGGGCGGGGTCTCGCCCTCGGCGATCGCCAGGGCGCCCGCGCGGAACTCGGCGCCGCCGGCGCGGTGGTCGCCGTTGCGCGGCGCCGTCGAGGCCTGCGCGCCCCCGTCGGCGGGCGCGTCGCGCGGCCGCCGGGTCGACGTGACCAGCGACGCGACCATCAGCGCGACGAAGGCGCCGAGGAGGACGAACACGATCACGGAGACGACGGCGGACATGCCGCGGTGGTACCCGGTAGCGGCGTCCGTGAACCGGGGCGTGTGGGGATTCAGCGGCCGGGAAGCGTCACGGCGACCTGCAGCTGCGCGCTGATGAGGAACGACAGCGGGAACTGGAAGCCGTTGCACGGCTGCGTGGAGATCCCGGGCGACAGACAGCCGCCGGTGAGGCCGTCCTCGGGTGCGGAGCTGAGCGTCACGTTCGAGAGCCCGCCGGTCCCGACCCTGCCGCTCAGCAGGAAGGTCTGCGTGAACGAGGTGTAGCCCGTCGTGATGTACGGCGCGTCGCAGCCGGAGTCGTTGTTGCGCAGCTCGAGCGGCAGGTGGATCTCCAGGCGGGCGACGGCGGTCAGCACCCCGTTGTCGAGCAGCGTGCTCGTGCTGTCCGTCGTGGGGTCCAGCGCCGCGGTCGTCGGGCTGCCGGTCCGGACCGAGGCCGTCTGGCGGCCGCTGCATGCGGTGTCGGTGAACAGCGCCGTCCTGGCCACCTGCAGCGTCCCGCGCGTCAGCGTCATCTGGACGTCACCCTGCGCGGGCACGGTGCCGGGCACGTAGCCGCGCAGCGTCCCGCTCACCGGGAGCTGGGCCTTCGACGCGCCGGTGTCGAGCACGACGACGCTCCCCGGCAGCACCTCGATGCTCGCGGGCGTCCCGGTCGTCTCGGCCATCGGCAGGCTGCTGCAGCGCCGGAACCGGTAGACGGCGCGCCGGCGCCTGACCACCACGATGCGGTTCCCGCGCCGCACGCGGACGTTCACCGTGCGCTGGGTGTAGACGGACCGGTAGCGCCCGCCGCGCTTGACCACGCGCACGCACTGGCGCAGGCAGGACGTGGTCAGGATCCGCGGGACTCGCACGACGCGGCGCAGGAAGACGGTCCTGCCGTGGCGCCGGGCGCGCCGGTAGCGGTAGACGTACGTGTAGGTGCGCAGCGGCGTCAGGCCGCCGCGGGTGTGCAGCTTCAGGACCGGGCAGGTGCCGGAGCTCGCGGCGGCGGTGGCCACGGGGGCGCCGGCCGAGGCCTGTCCCGCGGCGCTCCAGACCGCCGCCACCACGGCGGTGAGCAACATCCAACGGAACACCACCCAAGTATGCCCGGGAACCCGCCGACGGCGCGCCGATACCGCCACCGCGTGTACTACCATCAGCGCAGTGCCGGGCCTCGCCGATCTTCCTCTCCTCGCCAGCGGGAAGGTCCGT
>JADGPM010000034.1 GCA_017882425.1 Solirubrobacteraceae bacterium | reverse complement strand
TCCTCGTCAACGCAGAGACCACCTTCATCGTCCAGGGCATCACCGGGCGCGAAGCCGTCAACCTGACCCGCGAGTGCCTGGACTACGGCACCGGCGCGAAGGTCGTCGGCGGCGTGACCCCGGGCCGTCTGGGCCGCGAGGTCCACGGCGTCCCCGTGTTCGACACGGTCGCCCAGGCCGTCGCCCATCACGGCGCCCCGATCGACGGCTCGGTCGTCACCGTGCCGCCGGCGTTCACCAAGGACGCCGTGTTCGAGGCGATCGAGAACGGCATCAAGCTCATCGTGATCGTCACCGAGCGGATCCCGCGCCGCGACGTCGCGCAGATGGTCGAGCTCGCGACGCTGCGCGGCGCGCGCATCATCGGGCCCAACTGCCTGGGGATCATCGTCCCCGACGTCATCAAGATGGGCGGCATCGGTGGCCCGGCGAAGGATGCCGCCAAGGCCTACTCCCCCGGCCCGATCGGCGTGATCTCGCGCTCGGGCGGCATGACCACCGAGATGAGCTCGACGCTCACCGCAGCCGGGCTCGGCCAGTCCACGGCCGTGTCGATCGGCGGCGACGCGATCATCGGCTCGTCCTACGCCGAGCTGATGCCGCTGTTCGAGGCCGATGAGCAGACGCAGGGCATCGTCATCTACACCGAGCCCGGTGGCCGCATGGAGGCCGAGCTCGCGCGCTGGGTGACCGAGAACGACTCGCGCCTTCCGATCGTCGCCTTCATGGCCGGTCGCTTCATGGACGAGATGCCCGGCATGAGCTTCGGCCACGCGGGCACGATCGTCGAGGGCAAGGAGGACACCGCAACCGAGAAGATCGCGCGTCTCGCGGAGGCGGGCATCACGGTCGCCGAGGAGATCTCCGAGATCCCGGACATCATCAGAGCCAAGATCGCCGAGAGGAGCGCAGCATGAGGTCCGACGCGACGTTCATCGGGGTCGAGGTCGACGACGCGGCCGCCGCCGACGCGGCCGTGGCCGCCAAGCTGACCGAGGTCTGCCCGGTCGACATCTTCGGCCAGGCCGCCTCCGGCACGCTCGAGCTGCACGAGCAGAACCTCGACGAGTGCGTGCTCTGCCGGCTGTGCATGGACGCCGCGCCCGGCAGGGTGCGGGTCCTGAAGCTCTACGACGGTGGTGCCGAGCTGTAGCGCAGCGGCGTCTGCGCCCGCCGGCGCCGCAGCCGGCGGATCACCCGCCAGGCCACCGCGAACATCGCGACGACCAGCAGAGCGGCGAGCACCGGCAGGATGATCGCGACGACGCTCAGCGCGACGCTCGCGACGTCCTCGATCAGCGAGACGACCGGATTGCCCAGGCCGCCGGTCGTGACCGTCGAGAACGGGCGGATCGCCATGCGCGTGCCGTGCGAGGTCTCCGCGGCGACGAGGCCGATGATCGTCATCAGCGCCGGCGAGACGTCGAGTGCGCTCGAGGAGGACAGCGCGGCGGCGACGCCCGTCACGGGCGCGATCACGGTCCCGACGGCGTGCAGCGCGTGATCGACGCCGGGAACCTTGTCCCCCACGAAGTCGACGACCGCGACCGCCGCGAGCGCGATCAGCACCCCCGTGTTCTCCAGGTTCGCCCACGTGCCATCGAGGTGGATGACGTTCGTGTACCGCGCCAGCAGGCCCGTCGCCAGCAGCGGGATCCACGCATTCAGGCCGGCAGCGGTCGCCAGCCCGAGCGCGGTGAAATAGCCGACGACGTCCATCGCGCGAGCAGTACACCACGAAGGTTCACCGGGTTACCGCCACAGGGCGCGCGACGGGCCGGCGCACGAATCCGTTGCAATCGCATCGGCACGACCGATGCTGAAGCACCGCATCCGCGCGCCGTCCATCCGGTGGACCCGTTCGGCAGGTCGCGAGGCTCCGGCGCGGGAGCGGGCCTTCGCCGGCAGACACGCGAGAGGGGCGCCGCTCAGCCCAGCAGGTAGCGCCCTGACAGCGCGACCTCGGCGACCGCCGGCGCCTCGACAGGCTCACCGTCGAGCGTCACGGGCCCACCACGAGGATCGACGCGGACGACGCCACGGCGGTCGTTGCGCACCATGTCGGCGGCCGACAGGCCGCGGCAGCGCTCGACGCGCGCCCGCGGGCGAGAGGTGGGCAGGTCGGCGTCCATCGACGCCCCCGCCAGGAACGCGAGCGACAGCCGCGCCGGGTTCGAGCCGAGCGCCCCGATCTGCGCGGCGATCCGCGTCGGCTCGGCGAGGATCGTGGTCGCGTTCCCGTCGCCGCTGGCCCCCCACGCCGCGATCCCGCTCTTGACGACGATCTCCGGACGCACCCCGAAGAGGTTCGGCTGCCAGAGGACGGCGTCCGCCAGGCGCCCCGGCTGCAGGCTCCCGACGTGCGCCTCGAGGCCGTGGGTGATCGCGACGTTGACCGTGAGCTTGGCGAGGTAGCGCAGGACGCGCTCGTTGTCGGCGGGCCCCTGCCCCGCCCCGCGGACGCGCTTCATCACGTCGGCCGTCTGGAAGGTCCTCCGCACGACCTCGCCGATCCGCCCCATCCCCTGCGAGTCCGAGCTCATCATCGGGATCACGCCCAGGTCGTGCAGCACCCCCTCGGCCGCCATCGTCCGCGCCCGCACGCGCAGCGTGACCGCCTCGCGGTCGCCGGCGCGCTGATGGGGGTCCAGGACGTGGACGGCGCTGACCATCTCCAGGTGCTCGGCGACGGCATGGACGCCGTAGGGCAGCGTCGGCGACGTCGAGGACGTCAGGAGGTTCGGCTCCCCCGCCAGGTCGAGCAGGTTCGGCGCGTGGCCGCCGCCGACGCCCTCGATGTGGAAGGCGTGGACGGTCCGCCCGGCGAACGCGGCGACGGTGTCGGCGGCCGACAGCGCCTCGTTGAGCCCGTCGGTGTGGATCGCGAGCTGCACGTCGTGCTCGTCGCACAGGTCGAGCGCGGTGCGGATCTGCTCCGGGCCCGCGGAGACGTCCTCGTGGATCTTCAGTCCCGCGCCGCCGGTCCGCAGGCCGGCCTCGACGCGCTCACGGGTCGCCGAGGAGCCGCGCACGAGCAGCGCCGCGTTCAGCGGGACGGCCTCGAGCGCCGCCCAGGTGGCGGCGAGCCCCTCCGCCGGGTTGCACCCGAGGTTCCAGACCGGCCCGAAGTCCTGGATCACGACGGTGGTGATGGCGCCCGCCAGCGCCGTCGAGGCGACCTGCGGAGAGAGCCAGTGCACGTGCGGGTCGATCGCGCCCGGCGTGACGATCAGGCCGATCGCGTCGAGCACCGCGGTCGCCGGATCGAGCACGACGTCGATGTCGTCCATCGTGTCCGGGTTGCCCGCGCGCCCGATCGAGACGATCCGCCCGTCGGTGATCCCGATGCTCGTGCGACGGATCCCGAGCACCGGGTCGAGCACGAGCCCGCCGACGATCGCCAGCTCGACCCCGCCGCGCCCCGCGCGCACGCCGAGCCCGTCGCGCAGCGTCCCGCCGAAGCCCGGCAGGATCGCGTCCGGGCCGCCGGCCTGGTCGACCTCCGGCACGACGTGCAGATCGGTGTCGCCGAGGCGGACCGGATCGAGGGGATGCTCGGGCGTCAGCGCGCCGGAGACCTGCTCAGGCACCGTGGTACCCCCGCTCGCGGGCGAGCGCGAGCGCCGCCTCGCGCGCCCCCGGCTCGTCGAGCGGCCCGTCGGCGAGACCGGCGTGGCCGCGGACGACGCGCGCACCCGCGATCGGGCGCAGCCGCACGGTGCGCACCTCACCCGGCTCGAAGAAGACCTTCACCCCGGCGGGGACGGCGAGCCGCATCCCCCATGCCGCTTCACGGTGGAAGTCGAGCAGTCGGTTGACCTCGAAGAAGTGGAAGTGCGAGGTGACGCCGATCGGGATGTCCGCGCCGCTGCGCACGTCGAGCTCCAGCGGCGCGTCCTGCCACGGCACGGGTGCACGCTCGAGCACCGCCGGGCCGTCCGCACCGATCGGGTCCTGCAGCACGATCAGCCGCGAGCCGTCGCCGAACAGCGCCTCGACCTCCAGGCGGGGAAGCAGGCGCGCGACGTCGTCCAGGACGTCCCGCGGGCCGAGCACCTCGTAGCCCCGCGCGACCGCGTCCGCGTAGGAGGCGCCGTCGCGCGCGGCCTCGCAGACCTCGTCGGCGATCAGCGCCGCCGCCTCCGCCTGGCCGAGGCGCAGCCCGCGCGCGCGCCGCTTGCGCGCGAGCTCGGCGGCCAGGAACAGCAGCAGGCGATCCTCCTCGCGGGGCAGCAGTCGCATGGCGGCAGTCTGCCAGCACCACAGGGCGGAGGGGCGCCCCGGCCTGTGAACGTCCGGTGTCCTGCGGGGAAACCACGATGACGCCCGCCGCCGGCAGGTATGAGATGGAGGCGGCACACGACGAAGGAGCAGCCGATGGCAGCCCGACTGTACGACCCGGAGAAGGACTTCATCGACACGCAGGACTACGACCGCGAGGAGCTCGAGCGCCTGCTCGACCTGATCGCCCTGCTGAAGGACGCCGACAAGGACGGCGCCTGCCCGGAGCTGCTGCGCGACGTCTCGCTCGGGATGATCTTCGAGGAGCCCTCGACGCGCACGCGCGTGTCGTTCGAGGTCGCCATGGTGAAGCTCGGCGGCCACGCGCTGTACCTGCGCCCCGGCGAGATCCACATGGGCGCCCGCGAGTCGATCTACGACACCGCGAAGGTCCTCTCGCGCATGTGCGACGTCATCGAGGCGCGCACGCTCAAGCACGAGACGTGCGTCGAGCTCGCGCGCTGGTCCGACGTGCCCGTGATCAACGGCCTGACGGACGTCAACCACCCCACCCAGGCGATCTGCGACATCTTCACGATGCGCGAGCAGCTGGGCGACCTGCGCGGGAGGACGTGCGTGTTCGTCGGCGACCGCACGAACGTCTGCAGCTCGACGCTGTGGATCACGACGATGTTCGGCATGAACGTCGTGCACGCGGCGCCGGCGGCCTACCAGGCCCCGGCCGAGTGGGTGCGCGAGGCCCAGCGGAACGTCGATCGCCACGGCGGCTCGGTGACGGTCACCGACGACGTGCTCGACGCCGTGCGCATCGCCGACGTCGTCTACACCGACCTGTGGTGGTGGGTCGACCAGGAGGACGAGATCCCCGAGCGCCGCGCCGCGTTCATGCCCACCTTCCAGGTCAGCGCCGACCTGATGTCACGCACGCCCGAGGGGTGCATCTTCATGCACTGCCTGCCGGCCTCGCGCGGCGTCGAGGTCACCGACGAGGTCATCGACGGTCCGCAGTCGGTCGTCTTCGACCAGGCCGAGAACCGGCTGCACGCCGAGAAGGGCATCCTCGTCTGGAAGACCTACGGCCGCGTCGGGCAGCCCGCGTCGCCCGATCTCAGGGCCCACCACCGCGGCGCCGCCGAGTCGTTCCTCGCGACGGCAGGCTGGGACCGCGTCCATCCCGCCAAGGCGCCCAGCGCCGGCACCCCTCCGACCAGGTGATCCCGTGAGCACCACGGTCCTCCCTCCCGTCAGCACCCCGGCCGCCGAGGCGCCGTCCAAGCGCCGCCGAGTCATGGGTCTGCTGGACGTGACCCTCTTCATGGTGTCCGCGATGCTGGTCATCGACCAGCTCACGGCCACCGCGTCGATCGGCACCGGCGCCGTCGGCTGGTGGATCGCGGTCATCGTCGTCTTCCTGATCCCGAGCGCGTTCATCACCGCGGAGCTCGCGACCACCTACCCCGAGCAGGGCGGGATCTACGTCTGGGTGCGGCGCGCCTACGGCCGCCACTGGGCGGCCCGCACCACCTACTGGTACTACGTCAACGTCGCGCTGTGGATGCCGTCCGTCTTCCTGCTGCTGAGCGGGATCTTCGCCCAGCTGTTCGTGCATCGCTGGGTCGACTGGAGCGCCGGCAAGTGGCCGCAGGCGGTCCTCGCTATCGCCCTCGTGTGGCTGGTCGTCCTGATCGGCGTGCAGCGCCTGGACATCGGCAAGTGGGTGAACAACCTGGGCGCAATGCTCAAGGTCCTGATCATCCTCGGCCTGGGCATCGGTGCGGTCGTGTTCGCGATCCGCCACGGCAGCGCCAACCGCTTCACGGTCAGCGACATGCTGCCGAGCCTCGACAGCACGACCAAGGCGTTCCTGCCCGTGCTGGTCTACCAGCTGCTCGGCTTCGAGCTGATCTCCTCGATGGCGGGTGAGGTCAAGCACCCGGAGAAGGACATCCCGCGGGCGATCGCGACCTCGAGCTTCACGCTCGCGTTCCTCTACGTGCTCGGGACGGTGGGCATCCTGCTCGCCCTGAACCTCGACGACATCGGGCTCGTCACGGGCCTGAAGGACACGTTCGACAAGATCTTCGGCACCGACTCCGTGCTCGTCTACGCGCTCGGGATCGCCGCGATCTACACGTACTTCACGAACATGACGACGTGGAGCATGGGCGCCAACCGCTCGGCGGTCGAGGCCGCGCAGGCCGGCGAGCTGCCGGCCGTGCTGGGGCGCGAGCACCCGGTCCACCGCACGCCGGCCATGGCGTTCGTGATCATGGGCGCCGTCGCGACCCTCGTCGTGCTCTTCGCGGCCGCGTTCATCAAGACGCAGGACTCGCTCTACTACGCGCTGTTCGCCGCCTCGTCGGTGATCTTCCTGCTCCCCTACCTGCTGCTCTTCACCGCCTTCCTGCGGCTGCGGCACATCGACGCGGACCGCCCGCGGCCCTACCGCGCGCCCGGCGGCCGTGTCGGCGCCTGGCTGTGGGCGGGGATCGCGACGGCGGCGATCGCCGCGAGCACCGTCCTGTTCCTGTGGCCCGAGATCCCCAACGCGCCGGAGGACTGGTCCTACACCGGGCCGCTGCTGGCAATCGTCGGGGTGACGCTCGTCGTCGGCGAGCTCCTGGTCAGCCGCTGCATGGCGCGGCTGCGTCGCGCGGACGCCGCCGGGGCCGACGACGCATGAGCACGGCGGGCCTCCCGACCGTCGTCGTGGCGCTCGGCGGCAACGCGCTCCTCCCGCGCGGCGCGAGCCTCGAGGCGGGCAACGAGCACGCCGCCGCGCGCCGCGCGGCGCGCCTGCTCGCCCCCGTCGCCGCCGCCTCGCGGCTCGTCGTCACGCACGGCAACGGCCCGCAGGTCGGGCTGCTGGCGCTCATGAACGACGCCTACAAGGCGGTCGCGGCCTACCCGCTCGACGTCCTCGGGGCCGAGACCGAGGGTGAGCTGGGCTACATCATCGAGATGGAGCTCGACAACGCGGTCGGTGACCGCGACACGGTCGCCGTCGTGACGCGCACCGAGGTCTCCGAACGGGACCCGGCCTTCGCGGATCCGACGAAGTTCATCGGCCCCGTCTACGACGAGGCCTCGGCGCGCGCCCTGGCCGAGAAGCTCGGCTGGGCCGTCAGGCGTGACGGCGAGGCCTGGCGGCGCGTCGTCCCCTCGCCCGAGCCACTGCGCATCCTGCAGCTGCCGGCGATCGCGCAACTCGTCGAGAACGACTTCCTCGTCGTCTGCGCGGGCGGCGGCGGCGTGCCGGTCGTGCTCGGGAACGACGGCAGCTACGCCGGCGTCGAGGCCGTGATCGACAAGGACCTCGCCTCTTCGCTGCTGGCCTGTGACCTGGGGGCCGCGGCGCTCGTGCTCGCGACCGATGTCGACGGGGTCTACGAGGACTACGGGGCGCCCGCTGCGCGGCTGCTGCGCGAGGTCACGCCGGCGGAGCTGCGGGCCGGCAGCTACGCCGCGGGCTCGATGGGGCCGAAGGTCGAGGCGGCCTGCCGCTTCGTCGAGCGCACCGGCGGGCACGCCGCGATCGGTGCGCTCGACGACATCGCCGAGCTCGTCGCGGGCCACTCCGGAACGCAGGTGCGCCCCGGGCCCTAGTGCCTGGCCTTCCGCAGCCGCGTGCGCTCCTCGTGGCGCTCGGTCACCTGCGTGATGAGCTGGAGGTACTGCTGGACGCCCGTGGCCTTCGCCCGCCCGGTCTCGAAGGCGGCGCGCCACGCGGCGACCGTCCCGACCTCGACGACCTTGTTGAACTCGTCGCGGCGCATCTCCAGCTGCACCTTCGAGTCCGCCGCGATGTCCTTCGTGGCGATGCACTCGGGCAGCTGGAGACGGAACTGCTGGACGTCGCCGCGGCCGATCAGGTGCACGCCCACGACGAGCTTGAGCGGCTTGAGCGCGGGAACCTCCTCGAGCACGTCATGCGCCGCCTTGGCGATGAGCGTGCGTGCGTCCTCGGACATGTCTGAACCCTAGCGAGCGCGGAGCCCCGGCCCGCTCAGTGCTGGACGACGACCTTCAGGCTGACGACGATCAGCCCCAGCAACAGCGCGACGGCGCCCGAGACCCACGCGACCGCGCCGGTCGCGCCCCCGCGGCGCGCCGACTCGAGCCCCAGGCCGCCGAGCTCGGCGAAGCAGACGATCAGCGCGAGCGTCACGGCCTTCTTGTCGCTGATGAGATCCAGGACGCCGAGCATCAGCGCGAGGATCGGCGCCC
>JADGPM010000213.1 GCA_017882425.1 Solirubrobacteraceae bacterium | reverse complement strand
GATCGTCGCCACCCCGATCGCGATCCCCAGGCCGGTCAGCACGGTGCGCGCGGGGTGGCGACGCAGGTCGACCAGGATCAGGTGGCGCATCGGCGCGAAGTATCACGACCGCGGGCCCATCGGGTGCGCGGGCCTGCGGAAGCGCGGTGGATTGCGGATGCGCGAGGGGTGCATCGCGCAGGACGATCTGGGGCGACCATGGCTGTCCACCTGCACCCAGCCGGTCCCGGGGACGAGCTCGGGGCGGCCGCTCGGGTCATCCGGGCCGAGGCACGGCCCCTGACCGGCGACCGCACGGACCATGACGCGCTGCTCGAGCTGATCGGCGACGCGCGCGTCGTGCTGCTCGGCGAGGCCTCGCACGGAACGCACGAGTTCTATCGCGAGCGCTGCCGCATCACGCAGCGGCTGATCACCGAGCGGGGCTTCGCGGCGGTCGCCGTCGAGGGCGACTGGCCCGACGCCTATCGCGTGAACCGCTGGGTGCGTGGCGCGGGACCGGACCGCGACGCCGACGAGGCGCTGCAGGGCTTCCGCCGCTTCCCGACCTGGATGTGGCGCAACGCCGACGTCCTGAACTTCGCCGGGTGGCTGCGCGAGCACGACGACCGCCTCACCTCCGACAGTCACCGCGCCGGCTTCTACGGGCTCGACCTCTACAGCCTCTATGCCTCGATCGACGCCGTGATCGCCTACCTCGACGACGTCGACCCGCCGGCCGCGGCCCGCGCCCGCGAGCGCTACGCCTGCTTCACGCCCTACGGCGAGGAGGGCCAGGCCTACGGCCGCGCCGTGACGCTCGGGGTGAGCGAGCCGTGCCGTCGCGAGGCGATCGCGCAGCTCGTCGACCTGCGGCGCAGAGCCGCCGACTACCTGCGCCATGACGGCTTCGCCGCCGAGGACGAGCTCCTCTTCGCCGAGGAGAACGCGCAGACGATCACCGACGCCGAGGAGTACTACCGGTCGATGTTCGGTGACCCGGCGGGCTCGTGGAACCTGCGCGACCGTCACATGGCCGACACGCTCGATCAGCTGATCGCGCATCTCGATCGGCACGTGGGCCGCGCGAAGGTCGTCGTCTGGGCACACAACTCGCACGTCGGCGACGCCCGCGCGAGCGAGATGGGGGCGCGCGGCGAGCTGAACCTCGGGCAGCTTGCGCGCGAGCGCCACGGACGCGACGCCGTGCTCGTCGGCTTCACGACCCACGAGGGGTCCGTGACCGCCGCCGTCGACTGGGGCGGCGCGGCGCTGCGCCGGCGCGTGCGCCCGGCCCTTCCGGGCAGCGTGGAGGAGCTGTTGCACGCAACCGGGTTGCCCGCGTTCACCCTGATCCCGGAGCCGGGCGGCGCCGCCGAACGCGTGCTCGACCGGCCGCTGCTCGAGCGCGCGATCGGGGTCATCTACCGACCGGAGACCGAGCGCCAGAGCCACTACTTCGCCGCGCGTGCGGCGCAGCGCTTCGACGCGCTGATCCACATCGATGCCACGCGCGCCGTGGAGCCGCTCGAGCGCACCGCAGGGTGGCTCGAGGGCGAGCCCCCGGAGACCTACCCGACCGCCCTGTGAGCATGCACCGGACCACCGCGAACCGCATCTTCCGCGACCGCCGTGAGGCGGGTGCAGCCCTCGCGGCGGCGCTGAGCGGCCTCGCCGGCGACGCGCCGGTCGTGCTCGCGCTGCCGCGCGGAGGCGTGCCCGTCGCCGCCGAGATCGCCCGTGCCCTTCACGCGCCGCTCGACGTGCTGCTCGTCCGCAAGGTCGGCGCGCCCGGGAATCCGGAGTTCGGCATGGGTGCGGTCGCCGAGGGTGGCGTGCGGGTCCTGGACCGCGACACGATCCGCGCCCTCATGATCAGCGTCGAGGAGCTCGACCGCTCGATCGAGCGGGCGACGGCCGAGCTCGCCGACCAGCTCCAGCGCTACCGCCGTGGGCGGCCGGCGATCGAGCTCGCCGGCCGCACGGCGATCGTCGTGGACGACGGCGTGGCGACCGGCGGAACCGCAAGTGCGGCGTTGCGTGCGGTCCGCGCACGCGGAGCGCAACGCGTAGTGCTCGCCGTGCCCGTCGGCTCGCGCCAGGCGGTCGAGCGCCTGCGGCCCGAAGCGGACGAGGTGGTGTGCCTGAACGTGCCGGCGGACCTGCGCGCCGTCGGCGCGTGGTACCGCGACTTCGGCCAGACGAGCGACGCCGAGGTCGCCGAACTGCTGGAGCGCGCCGCGGCGGCGACGGTCGGACCGGACGGCGGTGCCGACCCCCCGCCCGACCCGCCGATCGCGCGCGCCGTCGAGATCCCGGCGACCGGCGGCGTCGTGTTGGCGGGCGACCTGCAGCGCCCGCCGGACGCACGCGGGCTCGTGATCTTCGCCCACGGGAGCGGCAGCAGCCGGCACAGTCCCCGCAACCGGCACGTCGCAGCGCTGCTCGGCGAGGCCGGCCTCGCGACGCTGCTGATCGACCTGCTGACCCGTGCGGAGGAGCACGACCGGCGCAACGTCTTCGACATCGCGCTGCTGGCGCAGAGGCTCGGCGACGCGACGGCCTGGGCGGCCGGCGAACCGGACCTCGCGGATCTCCCCGTCGGCTACTTCGGCGCGAGCACCGGGGGCGGCGCCGCGCTGGTGGCCGCTGCGGCGGTCGGCGACCGTGTCCGCGCCGTCGTCTCGCGCGGCGGGCGGCCCGATCTCGCCCATCCGGTGCTCGATCGGGTTCGTGCGCCCACGCTGCTCATCGTCGGCGAGGACGATCAGGTCGTGCTCGACCTCAACCGCGAGGCGCTCGCCGTCCTCGACGGCGCCTCCCGGCTGGCGATCGTCCCCGGAGCCACGCATCTCTTCGAGGAGCCGGGCGCGCTCGATGCGGTCGCGCGGCTGGCGGGCGACTGGTTCCTCGAGCACCTGACGAGCGCCGTGGGCTGAGAAGGCCT
>JADGPM010000033.1 GCA_017882425.1 Solirubrobacteraceae bacterium | reverse complement strand
GGCCGAGGCGGGTCAGCGGCGCAGCAGGAACACCGGCAGGCCGGCGTCGATGCGCGCCTGCAGCTCGTCCGCCGCGCCGTGGCAGTCGGCCGTGAGGTCGAACAGCGGCCCGGTGAGCTCGCGGAGCGTCGCGATGCGCTCGCGCTCCTCGGGGCTCTGGTAGCTCTCGATGTCGCGCTCGGCGACGTAGGCGGAGACCGCCTCGGTGAGCGCCTGCGCGAGGGCGAAGCTCAGGCGCGCGCGGACGCCGGCGTGTGCGCGCGCGGCCTCGGCGAACCGGTCGTGCAGGTCGCGCACGCGGGCCAGCCGCAGGACGTCGCCGGTCGTCGTCAGCTCGATCGCGGAGAATCGGCTGACGGCCGCCGACAGCGCGTCGGCGAGTGGGGTCACGTGACGCGCGTCGACATCGACGAGCGCCTCGACGAACGGGTGCTGCTCGTCGCCGGAGACCACGAACTCGCGGTCGCCGAACACGTCGGCGGGCTCGTCCTGGGGCTGTTCGCGCGTGGGTTCCATGCGTGTCCGTCCTACATCGGCCTCGGCGCCGCACAGCTTGACGATAGACCGATGGGTCGTGGCTCCGGCGGAGGTCTACCCTGCGACTGGGACGGAAGCGCCGAGGTGACGAGCATGGGCAGGCTGATCGTGACCGAGTTCGTGAGGCGCAGTCGCACCCTGCTGGGCCGTGTGAGAAGGCGACGTCGCCCCCGCCGCGGTGGCTTGACACCTCGGCCGGCGCAGCCGTAGGTTCGAGCTTCACCGGAAGGAGCCATGTGATGCGTGGGACGAGGTTGCCGGCGACGATCCTCGGGGTGGGCGGTGCGATGCTCGCCCTCGCCGCACCGGCGCTCGCCCGCCCGCGGCTGATCCCGGCCCCGCCCCACCGGCCGGCCCTTCACAGGTTCCTCGGCCGACCCGGCCCGAGCCCGTGGCCGGTGCGCCCGCAGATCGGCGCTCCGGGGCTCGGCGACCCGTTCTTCCCGCTCGCCGGCAACGGCGGGTACGACGTGCTGCACTACGGCCTTCGCCTGGCCTACGACCCCGCCACCGGGGTCCTCGACGGGAGCGCCGACATCGCGGCCGTCGCGACCTCCGACCTCAGCCGCTTCGACCTCGACCTCAGCGGCTTCACGGTCGGCGCCGTCAGCGTCGACGGGCGCCCGGCGAGCTTCACGCGCGACGGCCAGGAGCTGCAGATCACCCCGGCACGGCCGCTGCGCCGTGGGCTGCCGCTGCTCGTGTCCGTCTCGTACTCCGGGGCGCCGACGCCGATCACCGACCCCGACGGCTCGATCGAGGGCTGGGTCCCGACCACGGACGGCGCGTTCGTCGTGGGCGAGCCGCAGGGCGCGCCCGGCTGGTTCCCATGCAACGACAACCCGCGCGACAAGGCGACGTACGACATCTCCGTGACCGTGCCCGACGGGCTCACGGCCGTGTCGAACGGCGTCCTGCGCTCGCAGCGCAGCAGCCGCGGCCGCACGACGTTCGCATGGCACGAGGCGTTCCCGATGGCGACGTACCTGGCCACCGCGACGCTCGGCCACTTCGAGGTCGCCCAGGCGACGGTCGCCGGCGTCCCGAGCTACGTCGCCGTCGACCCCTCGCAGGCCGCCGACGCGGCGCCCGCGCTCGCCGAGCTCCCTGACATCGTCAGCTACTTCAGCTCGGTCTACGGCCCCTACCCGTTCGACGCGGTCGGGGCGATCGTCGACGACGCGCCCGACGTCGGCTACGCGCTGGAGTCCCAGACGAAGCCGAACTTCGACCGCGCGCCCGACGAGTTCACCCTCGCGCACGAGCTCTCCCACCAGTGGTTCGGCGATGCCGTGACGCTGACCACGTGGCCGGACATCTGGCTGCACGAGGGCTTCGCAACCTACTCCGAGTGGCTGTGGGGCGACCACACCGGCCAGTTCACGCCGCAGGACGCGTACGACTACTACGCCTCGCTGCCCGCGGATGACCCGGTGTGGGATCCGCCGGCAGGAAACCCGGGCACGCCGGATGCGCTGTTCTCCGACAGCGTCTACATCCGCGGCGCGATGACGCTGCAGGCGCTGCGCGTGAAGGTCGGTGACCCCGCCTTCTTCCGGATCCTGCGGCGCTGGTACCTCGGCAACCGCTACGGCAACGTCACGACGCCGCAGTTCATCGCGCTGGCCCAGCGCGAGTCGGGGCAGAACCTCGGCGCGTTCTTCAACGCGTGGCTCTACCAGGAGGGCAAGCCGCCGGTCTGATGCTCAGAGCGCCAGCGCGCCGCGCACGACGAGCCCGCTCCCGATCAGGAACGAGACCACGAGCAGGATCGTGCGCGCGTTGCGCCTGGTCCAGCGCTCGATCGCGTGCACGCCCGCGCGGGCGGCGTCCGGGGCGACGATGCAGACCGCGAGCGCGCCGACCGGGATCGCGAACCAGATCGCGTTGTAGATCAGCACCTCGAGCAGGCCCCCGGCGACCTTCAGCTGCTGGGCGACGATCACGTTCAGCGCGACGAGGTAGAAGATCCCCGGGATGTGCGTGGCGGGTCCCGCGAGGGCGGCGGTCCCGAGCGTCAGGCGCCGGTCGAGCATCGCCTCCCAGCGGCCCCGCGGCCGCGGGGCGTCCGAGGGGTGCGGCCCGCCGATCCGCCCCGTGAGCAGGCACGCCGCGAACACCAGCACGGCGAACCCGCCGACGACCTGCGCGACCGCCTTCGTGTGGCTGCTTCCGGCATTGACGTCGATGCCGTTGAACGCCCACACCACGAGCAGGCCGAACGTGATCGTGAACGCGAGCCCGGCGACCACGTAGGCGACCATCAGCCGGCGCGGCGACGGGGTCCCGAGCAGCGCGTACACGGCCGCCAGGCTCGTCGGCCGGACCGTCGTCGCGAGTGCCAGGAGGACGACCTCGAGAATCACGCCGCTGCGCGCGGCCGCCGGCCCGGGCTCGCTGATGGCATCGCGCCATGCTCCCACGCAGCGCAGCGGCGCGGTCCGCTCACCTGGCGCGCCAGCCCGACCACCGCTCCACGGTCATCACGACGAGCGGCCCGGCGGGCGGGCGATCGACATACGCCGGGTAGCGCGCGGCGAGCGCGCCGAGCGCGTGTGCGCGCAGCGCGGGCTCCTCGTCCGGTGCGACGACACGCGCGCTCCCGTCGGCCCGCGCCCACCAGAGCTGCGACCAGTCCTCCTCGTAGCGATCGGCCAGCAGCGCGACCCGCGGATCGGCCGCGATGTTCGCCAGGCGGCGCAGCGCGCTGGTGCGCTTGGGCTTGTGGTCGACCGCGCTGACGATCGTCGCCGCATCGAGCAGCGCGAACGTCAGCGGGACGACGTGCGGGTGCCCGTCGGCGCCCGTGGTCGCCAGCCGGGCGACCCGTGCGCCGGCGACCAGCGCGCGTGCCTCGTTCGAGTCCACGCGCCCGAGGCTAGTGCTCGCGGGGAGTAGCGTTCGCAGGCATGCGCGCACCGATCACACTGGACCTCCACCTGCCGAACTTCAACTACCCGGACACCGGCCCCGACCAGGTGTTCGAGCGGCTCGTGGAGATCGCGACGACGGCCGAGGATTCGGGCTTCAGCTCGATCTCGCTGATGGACCACCTGCATCAGATTCCGGTCGTCGGCCCGCAGACCAACTGGATGTTCGAGGGCAACACGATGCTCGCCGCGCTGGCGGCCCGTACGTCGAAGGCCAGCCTCGGGCTGCTCGTCGGCGGCGTGACCTATCGCAACCCCGCGCTGCACGCGAAGGTCGCGACGACGCTGGACATCATCTCCGGCGGGCGCGCGTGGCTCGGGCTCGGAGCCGCCTGGTTCGAGGACGAGCATCGCGCGTACGGCTTCGACTTCCCGTCGCTCGGCACGCGCTTCGAGCTGCTCGAGGAGGCGCTGCAGATCTCGCGGGCGATGTTCACGCAGGAGCGCGCGAGCTTCCAGGGCACGCACTTCCGGGTCGACGGCGCGCTGAACAACCCCAAGCCGATCCGCGGTGACATCCCGATCGTCATCGGCGGCAGCGGCGAGCGCAAGACGCTCCGCCTGGTCGCGAAGTACGCCGACGGCTGCAACATCTTCGGCGACCCGGCGCAGGCACGGCATCTGCTCGACGTGCTGGAGGGCCACTGCGCGGACGTCGGCCGTGACCCGGGCGAGATCGCCAAGACGCGCCTGGGCATCCTCGCGATCGCGCCGACCCACGAGGCGGCGCTGGCCAAGGTCGAGTTCCTGCGGCAGCTCGGCATGCCCCCCGAGCGTCTCAGCACGGTCATGGCCGGCGACCCCGACAGCGTGGCCGAGCAGGCCACGGCGTTCCTCGACGTCGGCATCGAGGGCCTGGCGCTGTCGATCCCCGACGCGCACGACCTGGAGACCGTCGCGCTCGCCGGCCGGACGCTCGGCCCGGTCTTCGCAGCGCCCGCGGGCTGACCCGCGCCTCAGCTCTTCAGCGCGATGATCAGCAGCACGATCGCCACGATGCCGGCGATCGCGACGACGGCCGTGTTGACGACGAGCGCAGGCGTCCAGGCGCGCGCGGGCCGCGCGGGCTCGTCGCCCGCGTCGGCGCTCGCCGAGCCGCGCCAGCCGACGGCGCCCGCCAGCGCGCTGCTGACGAACTGGTTGAGGCTGACCTCCTCGCGCTCGGCCGCGCGGGCGAGCTCCGCGTGCAGCGTCGGCGCCATCCGCAGCAGCAGCCGGCCGCTGTGGGTCGCGGGCGTGCGCGGCGCGGGAACCTGCTGGCCGCGCGCGAGCGCCGGCGCGATCCACGCCTCCAGCGCGCCGCGCACGTTCGCGGCGGCCTCCTGCGGCGTGCGTCCACGCGCCTCGCACCCCTCCAGCTCCTCCACGCGCGCGACCCACGCGTCGTCGCCGGTCGCGTCCTCGTCCCGCGCGATCGCGAAGTGGTACGGGAGATCGAGGTAGTCGTCCAGCGACCGGACGGTCGGGCTCGCCATGGCTGCGATGGTAGGCGCGGGCGGCGGCGAGGCCAAGCGGCGCTCGTTCGCGCCCGTCCGCGCCGGCGATATCGCGGTGGGATCGGGTGATATCGCGGGCGGTTCCTCCGGAACGTCGAGCTGGTCGCGGAGCTTCGCCAGCGCGTCCCGGATGATCCGTGAGATGTGCGCCTGCGACAGGCCGACCTGTGTGGCGATCTGGGTCTGGCTGAGACCCTCGAAGTAGCGCAGATGCAGGACGCGGCGCTCGCGCTCGTCGAGCGCGGCGAAGCCCCCGGCGAGGAGCACCCGGTCCTCGCTCGCATGGAGCCGCTCGTCGACGGCGCCGGGCTCCGCGGCGCTCGCCGCGCCGTTCTCCGCCAGGCGCTCCGGAGCGACCGCCGAGCCGGCCTGCAGCGCGTCCGCGATCGCGTCCGGCGTGAGCCCCGTGGCGGCGGTGAGCTCCGCCTCGTCGGGCATGCGACCGAGCTGCGCCGCGAGCTCGTCGCGACTGTGCAGGACCCGCGCCCGCGCCTGCTGCGTGCTGCGTGGCAGGCGGATCGTGCCGCCGCGGTCGCGCAGCTCGCGGCGGATCTCGCCCTCGATCGTCGGGATGGCGAACGACGAGAGCTGCGCGCCCCGCGACGGGTCGAACCGATCGATCGCGTGGATCAGGCCGATCGCCCCGACCTGGACGAGATCCTCGAGCGGCTCGCCGCAGTGCTCGTAGCGCCGCGCGATGGCGATCACGAGCGGCAGGTAGTGCTCGACGAGGTCGTCGCGGGCCGCGGCGTCGCCCGTCTCCAGGAACGCGCGCAGCGCGACATTCGCCGACGCCGCATTCCCGTTGCGGCGCTGTGGAGCTCCTCCTGCGGCCACTGCTCGCCGCCTGGGGCTGCGCGCGGTCCGTGCCACGCACGCCACGGTAGTACTCCGGGACGCATGTATGGGAAAAGTCCGCGCATGGCTGATCCGGCGCCGCGGGGGGTAGCTGCTCGGCGATGGCCCGAACCGCCACCGACACGCTTCGCATCAGGCTCCTGACGGCACTGTGCGCCCTGGCGCTCGTCCTCGGGCCCGCGGTGTGCACGGCGCGCGCGCAGGACTCCGGCACACCCGCCGCGCAGACGCCGGCGACCGCCCCCGCGGCGACCGCCGACAGCACGGCAGCACCGCAGCCGGCGGCCATCGATCCGGCTCCCACGGTTGACGCCGCGACGCAGCAGGTCGCGGCGGCCACCGCGACGGCGACGCAGCAGGCGCCGCAGAACGTCGCGATCCCGGTGCAGGTGCTCAGCCCCGGTGACAGCGGGCCGATCACACAGGTCAACACCGCCGGCGCCGGCGCCGACGCCGTGAACCAGGTCGCCGCGCCCGCAAGCGCACCGGAGGCTGCGACGTCCGTCCCGCCGGCCACGAGCACCGGGCAGCAGAGCGCGACCGCGACAGCCCAGGCGACGCAGATCGCCCCGGCGAACGTCTACATCCCGGTCAGCGTGCTCAGCCCGGGCGACCACGGGCCCGTGACGCAGGTCAACAGCACGAGCGCCCAGGCGACGGCGACGAACCTCGACCAGGCCGGCGCCGGCGCCGGCACCGCGCCGGCACCGCCGGCGCAGACCGCGGGCGCCGGAGCCGCGGCGACGCAGCCGGCGCCGGCGAACTTCGCCGCACCCGTCACCGTCGGGGGCGTCGATGTCGGCGAGCACCCCGCGACGACGCCGTGGGTGTGGACATGGGTCTGGGAGCTCGATTGCGGCTCCACGGCGGCGGCGCCGCCGGTCGCAGCGCTCGCACCAGTCATCTCCCAGGTCACCGGGGGGGCCTGGGAGTGGCACTGGACGTGGACCTGCAGCGCCACGACCGGTGACCCGTCGAACGCGCCGGGCGCGGGGACTCCGCCGGGCTCGGTGCCGGAGACGATCCCGCCGGTCCCCGCCGGCGCGAGCCCCGGAGCGACGGCGCCCGTCGCAGGGCCGACGGCGGCCCCCCTGCCCGGCTCGCAGCCGGCGGCCACCGTCGCACCGGACCGGCCGTCTGCGCAGAACCTCGCAGCGCATGCGCGGCATCGCCGGCCGACGCACGGCGCCACCTCCGGCGCGCCACTCGCGGTCACGCCCCTTCGCGCGACGCGCGGTTTCCTCGACATCCCCAGTGATATCGCGACGGATACGGTGATATCGCCCACGCGCGTGGCGCATTCCGCCCCCGCACACACCCGCAGGCCGATCCCGGCCCCGGATCCCCGCCCCACTCCTCCCGCACCTCCCGCCCTCGCCGCCGGAGCCTCCGGCGGCTCAGGGGGCGCACCCCTGTCGATCGGCCTCGCGGCCCTGATCGGGGCGTTCCTGCTCACCGTGCCGAGGTTCGGCGCGCGCACGCGAACGCAGCTGGTCCACCGGTCGGCCCAGGCCGTTCCCGACGCAAAGGACCGGCCGGGGTAGCTGCTTCGAGCGGTTTCAGCGCAGTGCGACTCCGGGCGCCGTGCCCGGGTCATCCGAAATCGATTCGAACAGGAGATCACCATGAAGGCAGCACTCAGCGTGCTGGTGAGCCTGCTCGTCGTCCTCGTGTTGGGGACGACGGCAGCCATGGCGACCCCGCCGCCCGTGGCCGCACCGGCCACGCAGACGGCAGGGCAGTCCAACGGGAGCGACCAGTCGGCGACCGCCGACGCGACGTCGACCCAGAGCTCGCCCAGCAACGTCAACATCCCGGTCCGGGTCCTCAGCCCGGGCAACGACGGCAGCGTCGATCAGTCGAACAGCTCGACGGCGCTCGCCGGTGCGGTCAACCTCAACGCGACGCAGCAGCACACCGGCCAGAACCAGGCCGGCGGCAGCGGCGGACCGGCGACGCAGGCCGCGGGCCAGGACAACACGAGCCACCAGACGGCGGACTCGACGGCGTCCTCGACCCAGGACTCGCCGAGCAACGTCAACATCCCGGTGCGCGTCCTGAGCCCGGGCAACGACGGCTCCGTGAGCCAGTCCAACGATTCGAGCGCGGCGTCGCTCGCGGCGAATCTCAACGCGACGGACCAGTCGATCGGCCAGAACCAGGCCGGCTCCGGCGGGCCCGCAGTGCAGGCCGCAGGTCAGAAGAACGGGAGCTCGCAGTCAGCTGACTCGACTGCGACCTCGACGCAGGACCACGCGGTGAACTACAACATCCCGGTTCGCGTGCTGAGCCCCGGCGACGGCGGCTCGGTCGATCAGAGCAACAGCTCGACAGCGGTTGCACTGGGGGTCAATGCGAACCTCACCGGGCAGAAGATCGAGCAGAACCAGGCCGGTGGCGGGAGCTACGGCGGCGTGCCCTACGTGCAGGCGGCAGGACAGCAGTCCGCAAGCACGCAGGACGCGACGTCGGACGCGACGTCGACGCAATGCGATCCGGCCAACTACAACATCCCGGTCCGGGTGCTGAGCCCGGGCAACGACGGGTCGGTCGAGCAGTCGAACGACTCGACGGCGCTGTCGCTGGCGGCGAACCTCAACAAGACGGACCAGTCGATCGGCCAGCATCAGGCCGGTCTGGCGCCGGCCGTCGCCGCCCTCGTCCAGGCCGCGGGCCAGGACGCGAGCAACAAGCAGGACGCCGGAGCCACGGCGACCTCCACGCAGTCGCACGCGAGCAACACGAACGCGCCGGTGCGCGTTCTGAGCCCGGGCGACGCGGGGTCGGTCGACCAGTCGAACAGCTCGTTCGCCGGAGCGCTCGCGCTCAACGCGAACCTGCTGTGCCAGTCGATCTGGCAGAACCAGGGGCCGGTGGCGGTGCGTCCATAGACGCAGCGCACCTGCTCGCGCAGGATTGACCGAGTGTGCCGGACGGCCCTCTGGACCAGGGGCCGGCCGGCGCGCCGGCATCGTCCTCGCCGGCGCGGTTGACAGCCCATTCGCACAGGACTACGTTGCCACGCAGGGCAGAGACGCCATCGGGGGGAAGATGCCTCGTGTTGCATCCTTGATCCGCTCGGCCGGCTCGGAGCCGACGTCGAGCAGCGCGCCGCGCGCGGCAGTTCCCGTGTGCCTGGTGCTCCTCGCCCTCGTGGCCATGCCCGCGGGGGCGGTCGCCGCCTCGCCGCCCGGCCCCTCGCCCGACCCGGCGCCGGCGCGTTCCGGGCCGGCGCCCGATCCCGCGCCCGTGCGCGCCGCCGCGCCGACGCGGCGCCGCGTGCAGACCACCACCACGGCCCCCGTGGTGCGCGTGCCGAG
>JADGPM010000212.1 GCA_017882425.1 Solirubrobacteraceae bacterium | reverse complement strand
GTGAGACCGCCGCGGACGGCCGAGCCGCTGACGAGCATCATGCCGCCGGCCCCGTGATCGGTCCCCTGCGAGTCGTTGGAGGCGATGCGCCGCCCGAACTCGGAGAAGACCATCGTCACGACCTTGTCCTCGATGCCGCGCGCGGCGAGGTCGGCCTTGAACGCGGCGAGCCCCCGCGAGAGCACCGAGAGCTGCGGGTCCTGCGCGGTGACCTGGCCGCCGTGCGTGTCGAACGAGCCCCAGTCGATCGTGACGATCCGGGTGCCCAGGCCCGCGCCGAGCAGCGTCGCCGCGAGTTGGAGCTTGCGCGAGAGGTCGGTGTTCGGCGGGTAGCCCGCGCCAGGCTGAATGGTGCCCAGGCCGCTGAGGCGGTTGGAGACGTCGACCGTGAGCCCGTAGATCGACCGCGAGCGTCCGAGGCCGTCGTTCCCTGCGCCGGCGGCGACGGCCGCCAGCCTGCCGACCTCCGCGTTCGCATCGGCCGTGGTGACGCCGGGCACCTGGAAGCGCGCGCCGCCGAGGTTCTCGATCGCGCAGACCGGGGCGCTCGCCGAGCGGATCTGCTTGGAGAGCGAGGAGTCGAGCGAGACCGCCTGCAGCGGGTTTGCCTGCGAGCCGTACGCGTCGAGCCAGCGCCCGAGCCAGCCGGTCTGCAACTGCTGCTGGGCCCCTGCGAACCAGTAGTCGCGGCTCTCGAAGTGCGAGCGGTTGGCGGGCGTGTAGTCGGCGGCGGGGAAGATCGCGAGGTCCGAGCCCGCGCCGCCGGAGCCATCGCCGTAGAGCGTGTCGAAGCCCCTGGTGTCCGTGTTGTTCCCGGCGCCGGAGACGAGCGGGTTGGCGAACGCCAGCGAGCCGCCCGTGCCGGGCATGACCGTCGTGCCGACCTGCGTCCCGGTCGAGGCGCCGATCACGCGGGCGATGTTCGAGCGCGCCGCCTGGTAGGCGCTGTACTGGTCGGCGGCGACGGGAACGATCGCGTTGAGGCCGTCGTTGCCGCCGTTGAGGAAGATGCAGACGATGCTCTTCTGCATCGGCTCGGCGGCCTCGGCGAGCGCCGCGTCCCAGATCGAGCCCCAGTCCAGGCGCGAGGCCGAGTAGACCGACGCCATGCCGATCAGGCCGTTGCGCATGAACGTGCGACGGTCCACGCCGCGGGCGCCGCGGCGCGCGTGCGGCACGCCGTCCGGGAAGCCGGCCATCGCCTCCGCGGGGATCGGCAGGTGCGAGGTCGGCGCGAGGTCGGTGACGAGGCTGTCCGAGCGGGCGCAGTCCGCGCAGCGCAGCGCGTGCGCGTCCGCACCGCCCGCCGGGACGTCGTCGAGGTCGCCGTTGCGAGGAGTGTCGGTCATCACATCACCTGTGCGTCGGGGCCGGCCAGCATGAGGGCGCGCAGCATGAGCTGGCGCTCCTTGCGGAGCTTCGAGGTGCCGGAGCCCGCGCGCGTGGCGAAGTCGTGGATCGCCGCCTGCGTGCCCGGGGCGAGCCACGGCTGGCCGATGGCCGCGTACGCGCGGTCGTAGGCCGAGGCCGCGGTCTCGCCGGGCGTGTCGTCGATCGTCATCTGCGAGAGGAGCGTGGAGACGAACCCGAACCGCGCGAGCGCGGTGTTCGTGTTGAGCCATGACAGGCCGCCCTCCCAGCCCGCCACCGTCGGCGGGAAGTACGGGAGCTGCCCCATCGCATCGAGGTGGTCGGTGGCGGTCGAGTCCGTGATCCCGGCCGCGAGCGAGCGCATCGCGCCGACGACGTAGACGATCGGCGGCTTGACCATGTTCGGCTCGTCGAGCGAGGCGAACAGCGCGGGGTCGGTGAGGATCTGCTCCATGACGGGCTTGAGCTTCATCGCGCCGCCGGTGTAGGTGGCGCTGAGCTTCGCCACCGTCGCGGCGTCCGGCGGCGTCGCCACGAACTCGTTCCAGAGCTTCGTGACCAGGAACGAGGGGTGCGAGGGGTGGGCGAGGACGAGGTCGACGGCGTCGGTGTACTTGTAGTTGCCGAACTTGCCGAAGACGATCTTCGGGCCGTTGTACCAGCGGTCCGGCGTGAAGTAGCTCGACGCCGCGTCGGGGTTCGCGTCGTCGATCTGCCAGCCGGAGAACGCCTTGGCGAGCTGCTTGACGTCGTCCTCGCTGTAGTTCGGCGTGCCTCCCGGACCGGTGACGCCGAGGCCGAAGAGCTCCATCAGCTCGCGGGCGTAGTTCTCGTTCGGAGCGCCCTTGACGTTGTACTCGCCGGTGAGGAAGCGCAGCATCGACGGGTTGATCGTCACCTCGTGTGCGAGGTCGGTGAACGAGGCCCCGGGGTTCGCGCCCAGGTCCGAGTAGCGGCGGAACAGGTCGTTCTGCTGCGTCAGGAGCTGCGGAGGCGAGACGCTCATGCGGGAGTTGGCGAAGTGACGGTGCCAGAAGAACCCGAGCCGTTCGGGGAAGGGGTTCGTCGAGCGCACCATGCGATCGACCCAGCTGAGCACGAGGTCCGTGTCGTCGCCGGTGGGGTCCAGCGGCTTGCCGTCCCTGGTGCCGGGCGTGCCGCTGACGCCGGCGGGCGTCCCGAGCAGCCAGGCGACGGCGTCCTTGACGGGCTTGCCGGTCCAGGCCGTGCGGTCCTGCAGGCTCGGGCCGAAGCCCGCGCGCCAGAACAGGCGGTCGACCATCGCCGGGCTCATCGAGCCGAGGTCGACGGTCTTGTCGACGGTCGCCGCGGGCGGCAGGAAGAGGCGGTGGCGCCGCGGCACGG
>JADGPM010000211.1 GCA_017882425.1 Solirubrobacteraceae bacterium | reverse complement strand
TCATCGTCGACGCCGCAGGGTTCCCGGTCGTCGAGGGCGGGATCTGCACCACCCTGCGCGACCTCGCGCGCTTCGGGCTCATGCACCTGCAGGACGGCGTGATCGGCGGGCGCCGCGTCGTGCCGGCCGCGTGGATCGCGCGACTGCTGCGCCGCGACGAGGAGCTGATCGCGGCGTTCGGCGACGAGCTGCTGGCGGAGCACCCCGACGCCTTCTACCACGACCAGTGGTGGGTCTGGGACGGCGCAGCCGGCATCTACAGCGGCTACGGCATCAACGGCCAGCAGCTGCTGATCCACCGCCCTTCGCGGACCGTGATCGCCCGTCTCTCGACCTGGCCGGACCGCTTCGACGAGCGCCTCTTCGCCCATGCCGACGCCGCGAACCGCGCGGTGCTCGCGCACCTTGCGGCCTGACGGCGACGGATCAGCCCGCGGTCGACGTGCCGGCTGCGGCCTTGGCCTTGGCCTTCGTGTTCGTGCTGAGGTAGACGTACTTCGTGAGCGCGTCGAGCTGCGCCTTGGAGAGCGCCGTGCCGTAGTTCTTCGGCATCACGTCGGCCGGGTAGCCGGTCGCGATCTCCTTGTTCGGATCGACGATCGACTCGAGCGTCGCGGAGGCCGGATCCGCGGTGAGCTCCTTGTCGAGGTTCGGGCCGACGGTGGCCGTCGTGCCGGCCGTCTTCATCGTGTGGCAGCTGCCGCACGCGATGACGCCGGTCCCCGGGTCGCCGGAGACGAACAGCTGGCGGCCCAGGGCGTTGCCCGTGAGCGCCGCCGACTGGCCCCCGCCCGCCGAGGCGGTGGGCGTCGTGACCGTCTCCGTCTTGGTCGAGGACCCACTGCCCGTGCTGTTGACGAGCGCGATCGTCGACATGACGAGCGCGGCCAGGATCCCGATGCCGCCGACGATCAGCACGGCACGCGCCGACGCGTGCGCGACCTGCTCGTCGAAGATCTGCTGTTCGGACTTCTCGACGGGCGCCGCGGCCGGCGGCGGCTCGGGCGCGCCCGAAGCGGTGGGCGCAGCCTCCGGCTTGGGCTGCTCCGGCTTGGGCTGCTTGGGCTGATCCTGCTTGGCCATGTGTGCTCCTTCACCGTGCCACCCACCGGCCCGGCGACTCCGGGCGCGCGCGGGTGATGACACCCCGGCACGCTATGGAGCGACCCGCACACCCCGAATCCGCCCTTTCCCGCAGACCTTGGGCGGGGGTTTCCCACGGCTCGCGCGCGGCGCCACCCCTCGTCAGGGGGCGTCGGGCTTCGCGACCTCGGTGTCGATCGCGCCCTGTGCGGCTGTCGAGCCCGCCTTCCCTCCGCCCGTGCCGCGCAACAGGAACGCGCCGCCGACGGCGACGGCCGCCCCCACCAGCGGACCGGCGATGTAGACCCAGTAGGAGGTGAAGTCGCCGCCCACGAGATCCGGGCCGAACGTGCGGGCGGGGTTCATCGACGCCCCGGAGATCGGGGATCCCCACATGCCGGCGAGCGCGATGTACGCGCCGACCCCGATCGCGCCGATGATGCCGATGTTCTGCGCCCCGGAAGCGGTGCCGAGGATGACGCTGACGAGCCCGAGCGTGAGGATGGCCTCCATCCAGAACGCCGCCCCGTTCGAGAAGCCCGAGGCCGGGTAGTTGGAGCCGTAGGTCGCGGAGACGTCGACGACCGCCTTGAGGAACAGGGCGGCGAGGGTCGCTCCGATGAGCTGGACGACGATGTACCCGGGCACCCGGCGCCACGGGAAGTCGCGGCGCAGCGCGAAGGCGATGCTGACCGCCGGGTTCAGATGCGCGCCGGAGATCTTGCCCATGAAGAGGATGATCCCCATGACCATCAGGCCGGGCGCGACGACCGCCGCCGTGCGGCTGATCGTGTTGGGGAACGCCTGCCCCATCATCCCGCCGCCCGCGGCGACGAGCACCAGGAAGAACGTCCCGTACAGCTCGGAGAAGAGGCGCCGCCACTCCTGGTCGGGGTTCTGGAAGTCCTCGGCCGGGTGGACGACGTCGCGCTCGAACAGCGCGACGACCGCCTCCTTCACTTCGGTGTCGGTCGTCATGGGATGCGAACCTAGATCGTGGGGCGGACCGATGCGTCACCCCGATCGGATGATCGTTGGCGCGACGGGCCGGTGGGCGAGAATCAGATGCGACAGACCTTGCAATGTGTCGCATGGTCGAGTACTGTGACGCACTGTCACACACCACCCGCCCCACGACCCAGTCCTCCCGCGCATGACCATGATCTCCCCCGCCGGCGAGCTCTCCGCCCTGGACCTCGGCAACCTCGAGCTCTGGAAGGACGGACCTCCCCACGAGATCTTCGACCTGCTGCGCCGTGACGACCCGCTGCACTGGAGCGCGCTGGCCGACTTCGAGCACGAGGCGGGCTTCTGGTCGGTCGTGCGCTTCGAGGACATCGCCGCGGTCGGTCGCGACCACGAGACGTTCTCATCGGAGCGCAGCATCATCCTCGTCGACAAGCTCTCCTGGGATCCCGCGGTGCCCGATCCGATGGACATCGCGGCGAACATGATGATCACGCAGGACCCGCCGCGGCACGACCGCATGAAGGCGCTGGTCCAGCGCGCGTTCACCCCCAAGCGGGCGGTCGAGCACACCGAGCGCATGCGCGAGATCATCAACCTCGTCTTCGACCGCGCGCTCGAGGCGCATCCCGACGGGCGGATCGACCTCGTGAACGACGTCGGCGTCCACGTCCCCGCAATGGTCATCGGCGACATGCTCGGCGCCCCGCGCGAGGATGCCGCAAGGCTCGTCGACTGGACGAACCGCACGACCGCCTTCGAGGACCCGCGCCTGGTTCCCGATCTGGGCGAGGTCTGGCGCGCGCTGGAGGAGTTCATCCCCTACGTGAACGCGATGGTCACCGACCGCGAGCAGCATCCGACCGACGACCTGACGACGGCCTTCATCCAGGCCGAGGTCGACGGCGAGCACCTCAGCCACGAGGAGGTGCTGATGTTCTTCTTCCTCCTGATGGTCGCCGGCAACGACTCGACCCGCGCGGTCTTCACGTCCGGCATGAAGAACCTGCTCGAGGACCCCGAGCAGTTCGAGCTCGTACGCTCCGGCGCCGTCCCGCTCGAGCAGGTCGTCGAGGAGTTCGTCCGCTACAACCCCGCCTTCGCGTACATGCGGCGCACCGCCACCCGCGACACGGAGCTGGCGGGCAAGCAGGTCCGCAAGGGCGACAAGCTCGCGCTCTGGTACGTCGCGGGCAACCGCGACGAGAGCGTCTTCGACGACCCGCACCGCTTCGACGTGCGCCGCGACCCGAACCCCCACCAGGGCTTCGGCGGCGGCGGGAGGCACTTCTGCCTCGGCGCCGGGCTCGCGCGCCTGGAGCTGAAGCTGTGGCTCGAGGAGACGATGCGCCGGTTCCCGGACATCGCGCTCGACGGCGACGGCGACCGGCTCGCGTCGACGTTCCTCAACCAGTACCGCTCGATCCCCGTCGCGCTGCACGGCTGAGCCGCGCGGCATCGGTCAGGCGCGCTGCTCGGTCCACGCGAGCAGCGCCCGGCCGATGTCCTCGTAGCGCTGGGGGTCGGGCTCGCGGCCACCGGCGATCGTCGCCCAGTGCAGCGCGACCGACGCCGAGAGGAACGTGTCGAGCGTCGGGGCGAGCCGCGCCAGCTCGTCGGGGGTGCGCGTCGCGGCGGCGAGCTCCGTCAGCGCGTCGAGCACGTGCCCGTACACCGGGCCCTCGGGGTCGATGATCAGCTGCAGTGTGAGCCCGGGTTCGCGCGCCGCGGCGACGCGCATCGGCTCGTAGGCGGCGGAGATCCCGGCCAGGCGCCGCAGGACGTCGAAGAGCCGCTGGTCCCCGGCGCCCGTCGCCTGCGCCCGGGCCTGCGCGGTGAACTCCTCGGCCAGCCGCTCGAACACGGCCCGCACGAGGTCGTCGCGCAGCCCGAACCAGCGATGCACCGTCGCGCGCGAGACGCCGAGCTCGCGCGCGACGGCCTGCATGTCCACCCGCTCGCCGCGATCGAGCAGCTCGCGAGCGACCCGGACGGCGTCGTCGGGGCCGGGCCGCCGGGCGCGCGGCTGTGTCGGGCCGGCCGTCTGCGGGCACACGCCCGTGACGATAGCCCGCGTCCGGGGCTGCACGACTCATCCACATGACCTCCCGAGGTGCCGGGCGCGTCGACGGCCTCGGTGACCTTCGAATCGAACCCGAAGCCGAGCGCGCCGAAGCAGACCTTCGACGCGGCACGGCGCGGATTGACGCTCCCGGCAGCGCGGGATAGCGTCGCGCGATGGTTCGGGATCGCAAGGGGCGCCGCGGCGCCGTCGCCCTGCTGCTCGTCGTCCCGGCGCTCGCCGCCGGCGTGCCGGCCGCACTCGCCTCCGGCGCAGGCGCCGCGGCCCACGCCGCGAAGAAGAAGAACAAGGCCAAGAGCGTGCCGGACGGCTACTACACCGGCACGACGGCGGGCGCCCAGGTCATCAAGGGCAAGCTGAACCTCGGCTGGCACGACCCGCTCGGCACGCAGTGCAGCAAGGCCGACGGCCCGTACACGATCCCGGGCCAGGGCTTCAACACGGGCCTCAGGCGCATCCCGGCGGACGGGACGGTCAAGGTCCATGACACGTTCAAGGTCGTGCCAGAGCTCGCGACGAGCCCGGTCGCGACCCAGACGGGCACCCTGCACGTCTCGAAGGGCTCGATCTCAGGGTCGCTGAAGGTCAGCTGGACCTTCGACGGCGGCGGCTGCTCGGCCACCGCGAAGATCGCGCTGCACCGCACGTCGTCCTAGGGCACGCGTCCTGGCGCCCGGGGTCACGCCGGCGGCGTGACCCCGGCGGCGCCGAGGCTCATGACCAGCGTCCCGAGCACGAGATCGCGCACGGCGTCACGATCGAGATCGCGGTGCTCGAGCCAGTCGAGGCAGACACCGTCGAGGAACCACAGCCAGCCCTGCACCGCGGCACGGGCACGCGGCGCATCGGTGCCGATCCCGTCGAGGATGCGCTGCGCCGTCTCCGCGCGCACGGCATCGACGAGCTCGCGGACCTCCGGCACCGTCGCGGCGCTCTGGATGAGCTTGCGGTAGCTGCCCGCGTTCGCCTCGATCCAGGTCAGGTAGGCCGTGACCGAGCCCGTCAGGGCCTCGAGCGGCGTGGCGTCGGGGTCGGGGTCGACCGCTGCGCGCAGTTCGGCCGCCCCGCGAGCGAGCGTGGCCACGAAGTAGTCGCGCTTGCTCGGGAAGTAGTGATTGAGCACGGCGGGGGGACCATCAGGGCCGCCCCGCGCGACTGATCCATCGGCGAAGCTGTCGATTTCGTGCGCAGCCGTTCGTCTCATGAGCGACCATCCGAGAAGGAGGAAGCGATGAAGTACCTGCTGCTGATCCATCAGGGCGAGACCCCGACACCCGGGACCGACGCGTGGGAGAGCCTCCCCGAGGCCGAGAAGGGCGCGGTCTACG